>DLXL01000255.1:2524-2881 GCA_003448025.1 Saprospirales bacterium
AAACTCCTTCGGGGAAGAACTGGCTCTGCCAATGTTCAGAATGGTGATAACCCCATTGATTGCCCCGTTCGATTTGCGCAATTCATTGCCTCCAAGACCATCAGATGCAAACAACACCTCCGAATTTCGGGCACACAGGTTCGAGATATTGGCGTTGATGGCGCCTGCTACCAAGTCTTGAACCAATACTGTTCCGGCAGAGTTGGACCTCCAAAGCTCCCGGCCCATCACGTCGGTACCCGCTTCAAAAAAGAGATTGGTTCCTGCAACCGTTAGTTGGCTGGGAAAACCAGACCCAGGGAAAGTGGCAATAGTGGTAACAATAGCACCTGCGATACCTACCCGGGAGAGGGAAGA
>DLXL01000282.1 GCA_003448025.1 Saprospirales bacterium
TATTCAGTCTTCCAGACCTATAAGGTTTTCCGAAAATCTTATAGGTCTGGAAGACTGAATAACTGGTTTGTGTGTCGCGATTGGGCAAAGGTCAAGATAATGCACTGTTATAACGTTGATTACCAATAAATTTGTTTAACGCAACATGTAAAATATTTCCAATACCATAAAAACTGCTGCTATGAAGTTCCATTTACTCGTTTGTTCCAGCTTTTTATGCCTACAGCTATCCAACCTAAATGCACGACCAGATCACCTGTGTTCAGACACTCTTTTCCTGCCTTTTGTAACCCCGCAAAACGAATGGATTGTGGATTGGAGTTTCCCATCTCCAGGCTGGCCCGGACAAATACGCAGGTATACATTTTCAGCAGATTCGACGCTCAAAGGCGCAAAATATTACCGTGAACTTATTTACTCAAAAGATATGAACAGCGGCCCCTGGGTATCCGAGGGTCAATACTACAGGGAAGAGAATGGACGAACCTACAAATGGAAGCAAAATTTCCAGGAACAACTGATTTACGATTTCCATCTTAACGTAGGTGATTCTATGCCGGGTTCAGATCCTGATCAGGCCACCCGGTATGTGGTACAAACAGGCACAGAAACTTTATTAGACGGGATACCAAGAAAATCTGTCATTTTTAACAGCAATTGTGGCCCCTTTCTTTGGGTCGAAGGTATAGGAGAGATTGAGGGCTTTCTGTACACGGAATCTTATTGTGCCCTATGGGATGGAGCCTTGTTGTCTCTCCGTTGCTTCAGCACCAACGGACAACTCCTGTATATCCGGCCGGGACTTAGCAGTTGTTACGCCAGTTCCACGAACAACCTTACTACCCGTTCAGTAAAGGTGTATCCTAATCCGGCTTCAGATTTCCTGACGCTGGAACTGGAGCAGCATGAACCCGTGCAGCATTTAATGCTTTACAATGCGCTTGGCGATCTGATGCTTGCAACCGGGAAATGTGAGCACAATCGGGTGGAGCTGCCAGCACTTGCGCCCGGGTTGTATATCGGTAGCGCAAGGTTTCACGATGGATCAGAAGGGTGGTTCAGGGTATTTTGTTTAAACTGAGCGTCTCACTCCATGTGAGACGCTCAGTTTAAAGCACCCTCCGCGTCTTTCCGCTTCCGCGGTAAACTCATTTCAGATGCTCGGCAATCTGTGCCGCAATTTTATCCTTATCACCATAGCCACGAATATGGTGTATCAGATTGCCCTTGCCATCAAAAAGCAAAAAATACGGGTAACCCTGCATATTCAGCGTTTGGTACAACTCCTGATCAATGTCAATGACAATCCTGGATGTATCCTTGATTTCCTTAAAGGAAAAAATCTGTTCAAAATTATCTCTGACACTCGCTTTGCGGTTTTCATACACGTAGAAGACAGACAGTTTATCGGTAACGGAGCGATAAAAGTCGGGCATTTCACGCATGGCTCTTCTGCAAGGCATACATGTTTCTGCCCAGGTTTCCAGCAAGATGTATTTATTTGAACCATCTATCAGGGAAACGGTATCAAGGGCTGGATTGATGAATGAAAAGCCGGATAAATTAATTCCGTAGTTGAGGTCGAGCGCTTCTTTTGTTTTTGCACTCTCTGAGGCAGGTATTTCTGTATCAAAATTAATCCTTTGCCCATTATGCCATCGTAATGTCCATTCCGGCATAAAAAGATAGGCATAAAACAAACTAATAAAAGTAAACACAAAAACATTGGCCGGATTTCGAAGGTCTTTAAGCCAGGTAAGTCCAAGCACCAACATAAGGAAAGCAATCAGGCCAGGGTTGATTAGCTGCAGGTAGAACACTGTCTGGTAAATAGCAGGAAAATTATATGTTTTAAACCGGAAATATCCAAAGTCAATCAGGGTGGTGTATAACCCTATCAGGAAAAATAATGGAATGCTCGCAACGATGCACTTATCCACATTGCTTAAGCTAAACCTGTGCTGCCGCTGCAAAAAATATACGCTTAAAAAGGTAAATGCCAAACCCATGGCAGCAGTTGCCTTATCAGCCATATTAGCATCCAGAAAACAAACTCCCCAAATGGATGCCAGTATGAATCCGTAACCTAAAAATATTATTTTTTTCTTCATGTGTTGATTGGTTGATGATGACAGGCAGGGCTAAAAAACTTTAAAACCGCTAAAAAGCACCCATCAGACCAATCACATAACTCACAGCCCCGTCGCTACCTCCCAACCTTCCGCAATGGCCCGTTTGGCATCCAGCTCACCAGCTTCCTTGGCGCCACCAATAAGTTGAACCGGTATACCCATGGTTTCCAGAGGCGCAAGCAATTCACGCAGTGGTTCCTGGCCGGCACAGATAATCACATGATCCACCTGCAAACATTGTTCCTTACCCTTTACGGTTATGTGCAGCCCTTCGTTGTCAATCCTGCGGTATTCCACCTCATTCCACATTTGAACGTTTCGGGCTTTGAGACCCAGTCGGTGCGCCCAGCCGGTGGTTTTGCCTAATTTTTCGCCTACCTTTCCTTTGGAACGCTGAAGCAACCAGATTCGTTTCCCGGGGTTTTCCGCA
>DLXL01000238.1:0-481 GCA_003448025.1 Saprospirales bacterium
ACTAAAACACTCAAACACTCAAATACTCCTCAACTCAAACACTTAAAAAAAATTAAGTGTTGCAACAACTAAATTCATAACACTGTGTTTAGTGTGTATTAAATTTCATCAATCCTACTTTTTTCACCATCATGGCAACTACGAACTGGAATCTCGACTCCGCACACTCTGAAGTAACTTTCAAAGTAAAACACCTGGTTATTTCTACCGTTTCTGGTCAATTCAAGCAGTTTTCTTCTGCTGTATCTACTGAAGGCGACGACTTCACCAAGGCCCAAATCAAATTCGACATCGAAGTCAACTCTATCGATACCGGCATGGAAATGCGCGATAACCACCTGCGTGGTGACGATTTTTTCAATGCTGAAGCATTCCCTACGCTTCAATTCGTGTCTA
Organism: Saprospirales bacterium; assembly: GCA_003448025.1. Lineage (GTDB taxonomy): Bacteria > Bacteroidota > Bacteroidia > Chitinophagales > Saprospiraceae > M3007. The sequence goes on from DLXL01000238.1 coordinate 397, forward strand.
CCGGTGTTCGTTCACTCGGCGGTTCCGACTACGCTATCGACGGCAACCTGACTATCCGTGATGTAACCAAGCCAATTACCCTCAA
>DLXL01000238.1:635-835 GCA_003448025.1 Saprospirales bacterium
GCCGAATTCGGCGGAATCGCGGTAGACCCATACGGCCAAACCAAAGCCGGTTTTGAAGTAGAAGGCAAAATCAACCGCCAGGAATTCAACCTCACCTGGAATGCCCTCACCGAAGCCGGCGGCGCCGTTGTTTCCGACGAAGTGAAATTCCAAGCTAATGTGCAATACATCAAGGGTTAGTGTTTTAGTGTTTTAGTGTT
>DLXL01000238.1:1071-4777 GCA_003448025.1 Saprospirales bacterium
AACGCCAACTTAAACACTTAAACACTCAAACACTCAAACACTAACAAACCTGATACTCCGGTGTCGCCATCAACTGAATGATGGTGGATTGGATACGATCTGCTTTAGTTTGGTGTTTTGTGTGTGCTTCTATTACTGATTTGGGGAGGTTTTTTGTGGGCACTGCCCACAAAAAACCTCCTATTTTTTCCATCAACTCCTGCTCCGGAATATTACTGAACAAGTCCATAGCCGGCTTCCAGTCTATGTCTGCTGAAAGCTTGCGGTTGATGCCCCTGCCAGCCTGTCCCATCTGCTGATCATCGTCGGTTTTACCCTGCACATCCAGTTCCTGGTTGAGGTAAATCAATTGCGGAATGCGCAAGCGCAACATCAATGAACTGCTGTCGATCCAGTTTTTTCCGCCCGCCCAACCGGCCACATTGGGGGGGTAAAACAGGATCTGACCAAGCGCTTTTTGCAGCATCAGCTGACTCTCCGGATCGGCCAGCTCCATGGGCAAGGTGCGCCGGATTCCCACCCACAAAGCTATCGGCGATTTGATCAGGCATCCCCGGTTTTCGGGTGCATAAAACCAATCGGATCGGGCAATATCTTCCAAAATACGCATGATTTTGTAGCCTGAGTCGTAAAAACGATCGCCCAGCCATTGAATGCGGTCTTCCGGAACTTTTTGTTCATTCACTAAAAACCTATACAGTTTCCGTGCGATGAAGTACGCTGTTTCCCGCTTTTCCAACAGCATATCCAATACATCATCCCCTCCATAAGCGCCGGTTTTCCCAAAAATGGTCTTGTTCCCGGTATCGTGATCCCATTTGCGAAACACAAATTCGCCATCCAGACGGTGGTTCCAACCGGTGAAGGCCCGGGCAGCCTCTTTGATGTCGTATTCTGAATAATTGCCCCGGCCAAGGGTGAATAACTCCATCACTTCCCGGGCAAAATTTTCATTGGGATGTTGTTTCTTGTTTTGCTGGTTGTTCAAAAACGAAATCATGGCCGCCGATTTTGACACGCCCCGCAGCAAATCGCCGAAATTACCCAAAGCATGCTCACGAATCACCGCCAGCAATTGCTGCTGGTACAAAATATTGATGTTCCGACTGGCAAAATGCCCATGCCAGAACAGGGCTATTTTCTCCCGCAACTGTGCCTTGGTGTGCGTCATTTCCTCCAGCCATAACAGGTTCAGATTCTGTAAATCTTCTTTGCTCTGTTTTCGCAATGCCTTCCGCTGTTCTTTATCCAGTTCTCTTCGCTCCATTTTACCCAACTCTCCCACACCCATCAACAGCCCTTTTACGGCATTATCCGCCACATCAAAATGTTGCGGCGCCGTCAATGATTCATCCCTCAGTTTGGGCCACCAAACATCCTGCGGCAACGCCGACCAGGCAGCCCAACTTTTGGTTCGCGGACCAAATCCAAATCGCCAAAGCAAATGTTGAAGCATGATGGTTAGTGTTTGAGTGTTTGAGTTTGTGAGTGTTTGAGTTTTCGAGTGTTTGAGTTTTCGAGTTGGCGTGCGGTTTGACGTTGGTGTGCAGGGTAGGAAGGACCTTTCAAAAACCAACCCAACCTCAGCCACGAAGTGCCCCCCCCCCGACCACGAAGTGGTCTAACATAAATAGACTCGGGAAGGGAGGGAATGTTTAAGCATTAACGGAAATTTAAGGGATGGCGTATCTTTACAGGTGCGGAATGGTTAGAACGTGTTTTTTACCACTAAGCCACTAAGGTCACTTAGAAGGAGCTCGAAAATGATAGTTTTTTGATTCTTCTCCATGGAAAAACCTTAGTGTCCTTAGTGCCTTAGTGGTAAAATCCAGCCGCACCCCAACTAAAATACTCAAACACTCATTCATGTATCCTCACCTCTTCAAGCCCCTTGATCTTGGATTTACCACCCTGCCTAACCGCGTGCTGATGGGTTCTATGCACACTGGTCTGGAGGAGAAAAAAGACGACCTGCGGGCATTGGCGGCTTATTTTGCGGCCCGGGCCCGTGGCGGGGCCGGACTGATTGTGACCGGTGGTATTGCACCCAACCGGCAGGGTTGGCTGGCGCCATTCGGAGCCAAGATGACCTCAGGGGGGGAGGTGCGCAAACATCGGAATGTGACGCAGGCTGTGCACGCCGAAGGCGGCAAAATCTGCATGCAAATCCTGCACGCCGGGCGTTATGGCATGCACCCTTTTTTGGTAGCGCCCTCGGCCATTAAGGCCCCGATTTCGCCGTTTAAACCCTGGAAAATGAGCGGCCGATTGATTCGGGCTACTATTCACGACTTCGCGGATGCAGCGGCGCGCGCGCGGGAGGCCGGGTATGATGGTGTGGAAATCATGGGTAGCGAAGGATATCTGATCAACCAGTTTATTGTACCGCGTACCAATCACCGTACAGATGAGTGGGGCGGTAGTTTTGAAAATCGTATTCGTTTCCCGCAGGAAATCATGAAAAAAGTGCGGGAAAAAGCCGGAAAAGACTTCATTGTCATATTCCGGGTATCCATGTTGGATTTGGTGGAGGAAGGCTCCACCTGGGAGGAAGTGGAGGCTTTGGCCCTGGCCATAGAAGCCGCCGGAGCTACCATAATCAATACCGGTATCGGCTGGCATGAAGCGAGGGTGCCTACCATCGCTACGCTCGTGCCCAGAGGCGCATATGCGTGGGTAACCAAACGACTCATGGGCAAACTCCGCATCCCACTCATTGCCACCAATCGCATCAACACCCCTGAAAAAGCAGAAGAACTCCTGCGCGATGGTTTTGCCGACATGATCTCTATGGCCCGCCCTTTCCTGGCGGATCCGGATTTTATGATCAAAGCCAAAACGCACCGAGCCGACGAAATCAATACCTGTATTGCCTGCAATCAGGCCTGCCTGGATCATGTATTCCGGGGGAAAACAGCCTCCTGCCTCGTCAACCCCCGCGCCTGCCGGGAATGGGAATTATCTTCTACCGGAAGCCATCCGCCGCCAACCGTGAAAAAAATCGCAGTCGTTGGTGCTGGCCCGGCCGGACTCTCTGCATCTACTGAACTGGCTGCGCTGGGGCATGAAGTACATTTGTTTGAAGCATCCGGTGAAATTGGCGGACAATTCAATTTAGCCAAACGAATCCCGGGCAAAGAGGAGTTTTATGAAACCTTGCGGTATTTCCGGAAAATGTTGGATAAAACCGGCGTTGAGGTGCACCTGAATACCCGTGTAACTGCGGATTTTTTACAAACACAGGGTTTTGAAAAAGTAGTGCTGGCCACCGGCATTCGTCCGCGCACACCGCGCATAGAGGGTATTGACCACCCAAAAGTGCTCTCGTATCTTGACGTATTGCTAGGACAAAAACAGGTTGGAGAAACCGTAGCCATCATTGGCGCAGGCGGTATTGGATTTGATGTGGCGGCATTTCTGACCCACAAGCATGGAGAGCAGCCATCTGTAGTGCATTACCAGCAGGAATGGGGAATTGATCCCACCTACACCCAACGCGGGGGCGTGGCGCGACCGGCTGCGGAAAACCCCGGGAAACGAATCTGGTTGCTTCAGCGTTCCAAAGGAAAGGTAGGCGAAAAATTAGGCAAAACCACCGGCTGGGCGCACCGACTGGGTCTCAAAGCCCGCAACGTTCAAATGTGGAATGCGGTGGAATACCGCAGGATTGACGACGAAGGGCTGCACATGACCGTAAAGGGTAAGG
>DLXL01000304.1:0-4208 GCA_003448025.1 Saprospirales bacterium
ATCTAATTCCGGTAGTGTGGCGGCAAGCTATTAAGCTCAACTCCTTAGGTAATGTTTGTCTGCATAAAAGTTACCAAACGGGACCATGGAGATCAACACCAGTTTTATGGCTTTTAGGTTATCCCAGCGGTATTCTGTTTTACTCAACCAAACGTACATGACGTATAACACGAATAGAAATCCATGTATGGAACCGCATATACGTACCATTTCGGGTTGACCCCAAATGTACTTGAGCGGCATAGCTATGAAGAGCAGAATGAGATAGGAAACCCCTTCGGCAAAACCAATCATGCGAAGTTTGCCGATGGTTGTGTTGTATAAGTGGAGCATAGACGGTTATTAGATTGCTTGGAGCATGTTCTGGATTCGGGACAGGAGGAGCTTGGTAAACAAGTTAATGGTAAAGAAGTTAAAAATGATGAAGAACCTTATTCATTTTTTACCTTGATAAAAAAATTTGAACATTATGGGATATTGTTTTGGCATCTATATTATGGAAAAAATTTAATTTGTCCCGGCTAACTTTGTTTTTTTTATGACTAACATCCTCATTTTATTTAAAAAAATCACAACAAGCTTGCTGGTTTGTTTTGCGTCTACCTTGTACGGACAAGCCTTTCTTCACACCCCGATTGCCGGAACGTATGGGCAGGATTTTATCATTGTGAACTACGTTGATTGGGGACAAGACACCATCATTTTAGATCATGAGTGCGGCAACAAGTCCTACGATGGGCACCAGGGCACTGATTTTGTTATCCGAAGTTTTGCGGAGATGGACACCGGCGTGCAGGTACTGGCAGCAGCAGATGGTGTGGTCACTTTCATTCAAGACGGTCTTTTCGACCGGGAGAAGGTATCTTCTATTCCCAAAGGCCTGGGCAATTATGTTGCCATGAGACATGCCAATGGGTTCTATACCTATTATGGGCATCTTGCCAAAAACAGCATATCGGTGAATGTTGGAGATGTTGTGCCTGCGGGAATGGCCATTGGCCGGGTAGGAAGTAGTGGAAACAGCAGCGATCCGCATTTACATTTTGAGCTTTGGTATGACTCCCTGGTGTTGGTGGACCCGTACCAAGGCCTTTGCGGAAATACCGGTACTCAATGGCTCGATCCCATTCCATACGATACGTCATTTCATGTATGGACCTCTGGTTTGTGCAACTTTATTCCTTATCTGGATACCCTAAAAGAAGAACCGTTACTACGCGATACTTTTACCCTGGAAGACGAGGCTATTGCCTACTGGAACATCCTGTACGGACTTCGCACCGGGGATGTGCTTCAATTGAAATGGTATGATCCGTTAGGTGGCGAATGGTTTAGCTACGACTATGTTGCTACGCGAGACTGGTGGTATTTTTACTACTGGAGTTATATTTTCGTGCCGGCCTGGACATCTGCTGATCCATGGCAGGTGGTACTTAGGCGCAATGGAGAAATGGTGGATTCCAGAAATTTCATTGTAAGCGACCTTGTCACTTCTGCCATTGAACCGGAATCAAGGTCTAAGCCCAGCATTGCCAATATGCCCGGTGTCTGGAAAATAACAGATGTGAAACCTATTAAAAAGCTCGTATTGTACAACGCACTCGGGCAAATGCAACATGCAAGCTTCCCGGAGGCTTATTCTCTGGATGTTCCAAACAATCAGCTTGCTCCGGGAGTTTATTTTTTGGTAATAACTCAAGCGGATGGCAGTTTACACACAGCGAAAATCTGGCATTAAGCGCATGGTTCAAAATTTCAGGCCATGCTCTAAGAATAAAATAAAAACAAACCCAATCATGCGAACGCTTACTTCTTTCCTGTTTTTACTATTTGTCTCCCATTTGACTTTTGCCCAGGGCATCAGTCTGGAGTTGCTGACCGTCAAACCAGCAGGTTACGATGGCGATATGAAGTACTTTGAAATTACCTACAAACTGAAGAGCGGTGAGGTGAATGATTCCGGACAACCTATTGCCATGGCCATACCATTGCCCGACAAAACAAAGGCCTTTGCTTATCTGATTTCCTACGAATCAGTAAAAGCCGGAAAGAATCCCTATAACCCGGCACAATTAAACGTATTCGATTACACCCCCAAACCCGGACAAATGGTGGTAACGCACGAACTGGCGCCGGTGGCTATACCGGAAAAACGAAGCCTTCAATGCAAAACCGGTTATGCCTATTTGCTGGACAGCGACGATAAATTAATGACCGCCACACTCGATAACATCAAAGGCTATGCAAAAATGGGCGATGCCATACAGTATGTCAACGACCGCGGCCAAAAAGGATCCGGCACGATCAAGGATATTGAAATCCGGGGCGGCTATCATTCCGAGTACATTTTTGAAGGCATAGCCAATCAGGCGGTTACCATTAAGGTTCTCACCAACGGTGTGGATCTGAGCAATGCCACCATTGGAACCAATTTGTCGGCAACTGAGGTAGTCGCAAACAAGGCCCCGGCGCCTAAACATAAAATCCAGTCGATTCCGATAGAAAAAGTACTGGAAAACAACGAAATCAAAATTACCGTACACAACTTAGTCAAGTTCAACCCCGATCCGAATGCAGGTGATTTTGACCTTTTTAAGGTAGACTATACGCTGGACTATTACATCGTTGACGCCACCATTGAAAATAAAACAGCACAACCGCTGGATGCAGGCGACTACCTCTTGCGCCTCAACTTTTTCACGCCTGACGGCAAAAGTGCGGATGATTTTTTGCGGATTTTCCGCAGTGGCGGTAACAGTAATGACCCTGTAAAACAGGATGCAGACAAGGTGGATGTTAACCTTTTGGGAGGCACCAGCAAACTTCCGATGGCGCAGGTGATGGTTAAATACATTAGCACTTTGCCAGATTACGACACCAAATACAAACCCCAGACTAATGCCATCAACAAACCCATTCCTGCCCGTCAGAAAATCCGGAGCGTTGATTGCACCATTATGGGGGTGCCTCCTTCCTACAAAATTGAAGGCCTGGGCACCTGGAGCGGAGTAGTTTTAGACAAAAAGAAATGGCTGTTTGTGCCTGTCCGGATGTAGAACAATCCTTGCTTTGCGTTGTTTGGATGAGGAAATTAAACTCCATACATCCCACTATGAAACCCCTGCTTCTTGGACTCCTGATCCTGAGTCTTTTGATGTTCCTCTTTCAGGCATGCGCACTGTTTTCCAGTAAAGGCACCGAACAACAAGCTTACCAGCGTGTCAAGCGCGAAAAGGATTTTGAGATCCGGTATTATCCCGAGGCCACCATGGCCACCATTACCGCAAAAGCCAACTCCTACAAGGAAATGGCCAATCCCGGGTTTCGCAACCTGGCCGGTTATATTTTTGGTGGAAACGAGCAAAAGCAACAGATTGCCATGACCGCACCTGTGCACATGGAAATGACTGATACGGTATCTTCCATGAGTTTTGTAATGCCCGCCAAATACACCAAAGACGCATTACCCAAACCCAACAATGCAGAAGTGACGCTTAAAACTGTTCCTGCCGAGCATGTAGCGGTTTTACGTTTCGGCGGCTTTGCCTCGGACCGCAAGATCCACAAGTATTCGGAAAAGCTTCGCCGGGCCTTGGACGCACAGTCCATCCGCTATTCCGGCAATTTCCGTTATCTGGGATATAATCCGCCGTTCCAGTTATTGGGCAGGCGGAATGAGATTATGGTGAGGGTGGAGTGGGAGTAATCTCTGCATGTTGGGATCGGCTCAACACTATTAAGTGCCTAAAATCCAACCTTTGAAAAACGGCTTCCGTTAAACTTGTACACACCATCGCCATTGGTGCCGAACCAAAGTTCTCCGTTTTTATCCCGATAAATGACTTCAATGGCTTTGGAGGAAAGACCATCTCGTGTAGTGTAGTTGGTTAATTCCTTTCCATCATGCTGCCAAACGCCGGCATCCGGCGTGCCAAACCACATATTTCCGGCTACATCCTCGTTGATGGCCCAAACCCTGGCAAGGGTGCCGGGACCCTGTTTTCCATTTTTGATAAAATCCGGATTGGCCAAACCACGCTCCTCTGTCACATTGTGCAACCTATTTCCATCAAATTGAAAAACCCCATTTCCGTTGGTGCCAAACCAAAAATGGCCTCTGCTGTCTTCAAATAGATCCAATACCGCCGGACCTTTCAGGCCGTATTCGGTGAGCCAGGTAAAGGTTGAACCATCATATTTACATACAG
>DLXL01000304.1:4352-9168 GCA_003448025.1 Saprospirales bacterium
CAGGTAAAGGTTGCACCATCATATTTACATACACCCATTGCCTGAGTGCCCATCCAAAGTGCCCCGCTTTTATCTTTCAAGGTTGTATACACACCAAAAGCGCTTGGTTTATAGGGATTTTTAACCGCAGCTTTCCCCTCAGGAAAAGGTAAATACCGGAAAGAATCCCGAGTGAATTGAAAGACCCCTCCACCCGCATAGAACCAAAGATCGCTTTCCCGGATGCGCCAGGCATTATCTGGTGTGCGTGCCTCTGCCGGATAGTTGAATGTGGAGATGCTGTCACCTTTAAACCGGTTCACACCATAACCACCAGTGCCGAACCAAATATCTCCGTTTTCATCCTCCTGAATGTTCTGAACCTGATTTTGGTATAACCCGTCTTCGGTGGTAAAAACAATCAATGATTGACCATCGTATCGGTAAACGCCTTCATTGGTGCCAAACCAGTGGTAACCATTTTGATCCTGTAAAATGGCCAGTACACCCTGGTCCATTTCGGTGGTCAGATTAGCCTTAAAATGTTGATTGTTCGCGTGCCGGGTCGTGGCCGGTACGGGGGATAGGGGGGCGTGTCTGGGAGGTTCCGGCGACTGGCAGGAACTCAGGAGAAATACAAAGAGGCAAAGCTGGAATAGTGAGACAGAAGGCATGGTAATGGATTGGTATGAAAGGTAAAGGTCTTGGAAAGAATGGGTATAGCTCTACTTCTTTTCAATAGTACGCCCAAGAAAAAAATTTGCCCTATTATTGCCCTGCAAACCATTTTGAATCCATGAAACTCCTCGCCCAGACCATCTCAAAAACGCTTCAGCCAGCCTACCGCGCTCAAAATGTCGAACGCGGCAAACTCGAACGGTTTAGATCAGAACTATCAATACTGCTCGAACACCTGGACCATTCTGCAGCAGAAAGCGAAGAACACCTCAAAAATATCGTTTCCGATTTTCTCAAAGCGGCATTCTACCGCGAAGAACACTTTGTCAATACCAAAGACCGTCAGGATCTGGTGATCCATAATGGCCGCACAGCCAAAGACTCGGTCGGGGTCATTATCGAGACAAAAAAGCCGGGCAATAAATCGGAAATGATCTCGCCTGACAAACCAAATGGCAAGGCACTTCACGAATTGCTTCGTTATTACCTGAATGAACGCAGCGGTGGCGAAAACAAAGAGATTCGACACCTGGTCATCAACAATATCCATACCTGGTACATTTTTGATGCTGCTGATTTTGAGCGACATATCTACGCTAACCAAAAATTGCTGAAGCAATATGCTGATTGGAAAGAGGGCCGGATGGGCGCCGGTATCACCGATTGGTTCTACAAAGAAATTGCCGCGCCGTTTTTTGAAAAGGAATTGCCGGAACTGCACTGCTGCACCTTCGACCTGCGCGATTACGCCACGGCTGCTACCAACCAGGACCCCAACGACGACGAATTACTGCTCGATTTATACAAAATTCTGTCGCCTCAGCATTTGCTCAAAAAAGCGTTTGCCAACGACAGCAATGCCCTGAATAAACAGTTCTACGACGAACTGCTGTATATCCTCGGCCTTGAGGAAGTGAAAGAAGGGGGAAAAAAGATTATAGACCGGGCTTCCAAACGCCGCTGCGAAGGTAGTTTGCTCGAAAATACCCTATCGGAACTGGAAGTCAGCGGCGTATGGAGAGATGCCACCGGCCTGGATCAGTTTGGCGACACACATGAATATCAGCGCTTTAGCATTGCCCTGGAGCTCTGTATCACCTGGCTCAACCGCATTTTGTTCCTGAAATTGCTTGAAGGTCAACTGCTCCGCTGGAGAGGCGGTTCAGAGCGCTTGCTTACGGTGGAAAGGGTTAAGGACTACGATGAACTCAACGAACTGTTTTTCCACGTACTGGCCGTTCCGGAAGGGGAACGCCGCGAATCGGTGCAAAAAAAGTTCCACAACATCCCCTACCTTAATAGTTCGCTGTTTGAACAAACGGAGTTGGAGCGCCGAACCCTGCGCGTCTCTTCTTTGTCAGACCGGCTTACCATGCCGGTACTGCCTAATTCTGTATTACAGCAAAACGCCAATGCGCCCAAAGAGATGACCACCTTGGCTTATCTCTTTGCGTTTCTCGACGCCTACGATTTCAGCAGCGACGCCAAAGCCCGGATACAGGCCGAAAACCGGGCCGTTATCAATGCCTCCGTGCTGGGCCTCATCTTTGAAAAAATAAACGGATACCGCGACGGCTCGTTCTTTACCCCCGGCTTTATTACCATGTACATGTGCCGGGAAACCCTGCGCCGTGCCGTTCTGCAAAAGTTCAATGAACGCTTTGGCTGGGATTGCGCCAATGTGGAAACCGACCTGCACAACGAACTGATACGCCATAAAACGCCGATTAAGGAAGCTAATGCCATCATCAACCACCTGCGCATTTGCGACCCTGCAGTGGGCAGCGGACACTTCCTTGTAAGTGCCCTCAATGAACTCATTGCCATCAAAAGCGACCTTGGCATACTCTGCGACGCAGATGGCAAACTACTGACCATCAACGCCGTAGTGGGCAATGATGAATTGATCCTCACGGACGCCAACACGGACCAGCCCGTTGAATACCAGCCTGGCAATACCGCGTCCCAGCGCATTCAGGAAGCCCTGTTTACAGAAAAACAAACGCTGATTGAAAACTGCCTGTTCGGGGTGGATATCAACCCCAAATCGGTGATGATCTGCCGGTTGCGCTTGTGGATAGAACTCCTGAAACACGCTTATTTCACCTCCGAAAGCAAATACCAGCGCCTCGAAACCCTGCCGAATATTGACATCAATATTAAATCCGGGAACTCGCTGGTGAGCCGGTTTGCGCTGGAGGAGGATTTGTCGGACGTGTTTAAAAAACAAAATTACACGAATTACCTCCTAGCTGTACAAGCCTATAAAAACGTACGCACCAAGGACGGCAAAGAAGAACTCCGCACTTTTATTCAAAAGATCAAAGACGAGTTCCGGCAAGCGGTGTTCAACCGCAACCCGTTCAATAAGGCGCTATCACCCAAGCGGGGGCAGTTAGAGCTGCTTAAAAACAATATTAACCTTTTTGGTGAAGTCATAAAAGACCCAGAAACCCTTAAAAAGGAAAAGGCCAAACTGAATGCCGAAATTGCGGAATTGGAACGCAAGCTCGAGGAATACAAAAGTGGCCCGCTGTACCGCAATTCGTTTGAATGGCGTTTTGAATTTCCGGAAGTATTGGATGATAAGGGCGAATATTTGGGGTTTGAAGTGGTACTGGGGAACCCGCCGTATGGAGTAAAATTTGAAGGTTTAATAAAGACATACTACCAAACGACATTTGCTGCCTCAAATGACATTTACACTATGTTTTTAGAAAAATGCTCTCAGATAGTCAAAGCAAAGAGTCTGTTTTCATTAATAATTCCAATCTTTTGGCAAACTGGTGATGGTTACCACCAAACAAGAAAATTTATTAAGCAAAAATGCAAACTTTCAATTGGAATTATTCTGCCATATAACATCTTTGAAGACGCATATGTGGATACCGGAATTTATATTTTTAGGAATGTACCCAGTCTGAATTATCATTCAAAGGTCTTTGAGTTTTCTCCAAAAGAAAAAGTTGATTTTGATGTAATGACTTCTATTGAATTCAACATCTTGGCGTCTAAAACCTGGGAAGAAACCAGAGATTTGAAAATTTCGTTCAACTCTAGTTCTGCAGCATTCATAACCAAGCTAGAAGAAGGCACTATACCAATCAGTGAAATCTCTAATTCTGTCAGAGGCATTCTTGCCGAGACTAAAGACATATCAATAACGCAGTCAAATGAAAATTGGAAGCCCTTTTTTGACGGCAAATTGAATCGGTTTGTAAATGAGCCGCCATTGAAATATGTACATTTCTCCGATAACTTGAAAGAAAGGCCGAAGGAATACAACTGGTTTACTGGGAAAAGAATTCTTGTAAGGAGAATAGTAAGTAGGCAATTTAGGATAATGGCCACGCTTGTTGAACAAGAGTTTGTTGTAAAAAAAGATCTTTATATCTTCAAAGTCATTGATTCACGATTTTTGCCAGAATATATTCTAGCAGTGATAAACTCTAAATTCATTTCATTTTTAAAAACTCAATCATCGAATGCCGCCAAAAAAGATGATTTCACGCAGTTAACGTTGACTGACATTAGGGATTTACGTGTGAAAATAATTCCTTTAGATGAACAAGAAACCTATAAATCTTTAGTCGAGCTTATTCTCGCCGCCAAGCAATCCGATCCTCAGGCTGACACTACGGCTTTGGAGGCGGAGATAGATGCGCTGGTGTATGGGTTGTATGGGTTAACGGAGGAGGAGATTGCGATAGTGGAGGGGAAAAATTAATTGCAGGTGATGAAGGAGGAAATAGACTTTTTTTTTAAGAATCCACATGAATGATTGTACCTGGAGCAGGTACATACGGGCATTTACCTATGCGCCATGTCAACTGAAACAAATATTGCCGCCCCGCTGGGGCTTTGGAGTGTAATTCATGGTCTGTATTGATTTTCCTGAGCGGGATTTGTGCTATGCTTAGTTGGGTAGGGTGGATGGAGCATTAGTGCATTTTTAAAATATTTTGTATGTTTATTTTAATATCAAAACAAAATATGTTAAATTTGCAGCTTACTCACCGATTCACCCAATTACTTATGAAAAAGAAACTTTCAAGCGCTGTTACACCTCCTATTTTTGAGCAGATAAAGCGGCTCGACGAAAACGGTACCGAATATTGGTCGGCCAGAGATTTGAGTAAAGTACTCGAGTATTCTGAAT
>DLXL01000027.1 GCA_003448025.1 Saprospirales bacterium
CGTGGCTATGTAGAATCCGTAATTGGCATAAAAGAAGCAGAGGCGCTTCCCGTCGCCATTCATCATTATTTTGTATTTCCGGAGCGGTTTGCCCAGGCACTTCCGGAAGTAGCCAAAGTATTTTCCGGTATTTTTGCCCCTGCAACCGCCTGATATGCCTGCATTTTCATTTCATTTGCGCATTCCAACATATTCCGCCGTACTGTAATCTGCAAAAAGGCGTTTACATTCGCGGGTAAAAATGACCCAAATGACCTCAAAATGACCCANNCTCGCCAACAACCACGGCGGAGCGAAATGTTAAAGAAATTCCTCACGATCTGACAGTTTATAGTAAGTACTCCAAGAGTAAGCCCACATAACCCGACAGCCTGAATCACTCACTCCGCCGTTGCTGTTGGCGGGGACGCCAACAGCGGAAAAGACAGTGGAAATGACCATCATAAATGGCCCCCCAAATGACCTCAAAATGACCCAAATGACCCAAATGACCTAAATGACCTCAATAACCATAAATGACCTTTCAACTACCCACCATGAGAAACATTCTCCTCCTTTCTTTCTTTACGCTGTTCCTTGCCCAGAGTTGTGATACCTTGCGTAAAAGCACTTCCGCTAAAAGTCGCAAATCTGGCGTGGATAAAACCGTACTGGCGCCAACTGAATATAGTACAAAAGACCGCAATCTGGACTATATCACCAGGTTTAGTCGCGCTGCAGTACTGTCAATGGATCGTATTGGCGTTCCGGCAAGTATTGTACTGGCACAAGGCGTATTGGAAAGTGCTGCAGGCACTTCCGACCTGGCCACCGCAGCCAACAACCATTTCGGTATCAAATGCAGTGGCAACTGGAACGGCAAAACCTATAAAAAGAAAGACGATGACCGCGATGCGGATGGCAACATCGTAGAATCCTGTTTCCGGAGTTATGAATCGGTTGAGGAAAGCTATATTGACCATGGTCAGTTCCTTCGCGACCCGCGAAAGTCAACCCGCTACGGTTTCTTATTCAACCTGGATCGCACTGATTATAAAGGATGGGCGCGTGGCTTGCAATCTGCAGGTTATGCCACCGCACCAGATTATGCTGATAAACTGATTAACCTGATTGAACGATATAAGCTGTATCAATACGATACACCGGGCTCCCGCCCCAACACCTTCCCTACAGAAGGCGGTGGAAATGGCCAGCCTGCTACACCGGTTGGTCCCAATGCCCCCGGGCAGCGCCCTGAGGCAACCGGCCGTATTGGTCGGGTAAACGATATTAAAGTAGTGGCATCCCGCGAGGGTGAAACGCTGGAAGATGTAGCCCGTGCCTTCCGATTGAATACTCAGAAAGTGGTGGAATATAACGACCGTGGCTACCCTCCGGGCGTAAGATTGAAACCCAACACCCGTATATTCATTCAGAAAAAAGGGGATAAATGGCATGGTCGTTCTACCGAGCATACGGTCCGGGAAGGGCAAACGATGTTTGATATCGCGCAGGTGTACGGCATCCGCTTGGATAAACTATTGGAAATGAACGGCTTGCGCAGAGGGCAGGAACCTGAAACGAATGAAACGGTGCGTATTCGTGGCAAAAACAAACGTCCAATTAAGATCAAGGATGCCATCAATGAAAACGCACCTGCGCAACCTGCCAAAAAACCGCGTCCAACCAGTCCTGTAGTTGAAGATGGTGAACTGGATTTTGAGATCGGCCCTGGCACCACGCCTGAAAAGCCCAAAACAACGCCACCCACTAAACCCAACAATCGTCCCACTACCCCGCCAAAGCCACCGGCCACCACACCTGAACGTCCGTACGATAACGACCCCACCCCGAATACCAAGCCAACTCCCCCAAAGGATCCGGCAGCAGAATCGGAAGAACCTGCTCCGCGTGGCTACCACAGGGTAGTGAAGGGAGATACCCTTTACAAACTATCTAGGGATTATAACCTTACCGTGGAACGATTGAAACAACTCAACAACCTGCCGAATAGCGATATCAAAATCGGGCAGCTGCTGAAGGTCCAATAAACAGTATACTGGAAGATTTCAGGAAGTAAACCTTAAATATGGAGCAAAAGGAGATACCGCAAACGCCGTCTGATCCGGAAATGGCCCGGCTGGAAGCTTTATCCAGGCTACTCGATAATCAATTCCGTATTCCGGGCACTGATATGCGTTTTGGTCTGGATGGACTGATGGGTTTGGTGCCGTATCTGGGAGATATGTCGGGCTTTGTGGTATCAGGTTTCCTCATGCGCACCATGGCAAAGAAAGGCGCCAGTCCGTGGATGATGATCCGCATGATGTTCAATTACATCGTGGATGCAGTATTTGGGGTAGTGCCCATTTTAGGGGATTTGTTTGATTTTGGGTATAAGGCTAACCGACGGAATGTGGAGATGTTAAAGGCTTATTATGCAGACGGTAATACGAAGCCGAATGCGAAGCGATCAGTAGCTTTTCTGGGATTAATCTTTATGGTTTTGTTTGGCGCTCTGATCTGGGCAGTTTGGAAATTGGCAGCGATGTTGTTTGCCTGGGTTTACGCGGGGGTTGTGGGTTGAGGTATCCCGGAATGTCCGGGAGGAGCGTTTGATAAATCGTTAATACACTTTGAAATCCTACCTTTGTTCCCAGATCAAACCATACATGAAGCACCTCCTCTTCTTCCTCCTGCTCCTTCCCTTTTGGGGCACTGCTCAAACCCTTTCGGACTCTGCCAGGATTAGTCTCATGACGGTTGTGCCTGGCGAATTCGTGTACAGCACCTTTGGCCACAGTGCCATTCGGGTGAAAGACCCCGTTACCCGCTTTGACCGCTGTTATAATTACGGCACCTTTGATTTCGAACAGCCCAATTTCCTGCTCAAATTTTGTCGGGGCAAGCTCCTGTACAACCTTGATATCGAAAGTTACCGCAGTTTCGAATATGGGAACCTGCAAGACCGGCGACCCATGCAGGAACAGATATTGAACCTGAATCATGAGCAAAAACAGCGACTTTTTGACCTGCTTAAAGAAAACTACAAAGAGGAAAACCGGTACTACAAATACGATTTTTTCTACGATAACTGTGCCACCCGTATCCGGGATATCGTTCAGGAAACCTTTTTTCATCAACTGCAGTTCGACACTTCATTCCTGCCTCCAAAGGCCACTATGAGGCAATTATTGCAGCCCTACATTGAGGAAAAGCCCTGGCTGGATTTCGGTATTGATCTGGTATTGGGGTTGCCTGCCGATCGTCAGGCATCAACTGCCGATTTCATGTTTTTGCCGGATTATTTGCATCACCTGTTTGCCAAAGCCAAAACAGGTGAAGGGCTTCCATTCGTTATCAGCGAGCGCAACATTCCGGAGACGCCCATGACCAAGGCGCCATTCAAGCCCAGCCCTTTGGATCGCCCTCTGTGGATTACCTCTTTTGTAGCACTCATAGGACTGCTAAGTATGGCCAATCCACGGGTAGAAAAAATATTTGACACCATTTTCTGGTTTCTCCTGGGCTTTGCCGGCCTCATTATTGCCCTGCTCTGGTTCGCCACCGATCATTCTGCCACCAAAAACAACCTAAATATCCTTTGGGCCTGGCCAACCCACCTGTTATTTTTCTGGCGTTCACGCAATACCAGCCTGGTGGAGAACTATTTCGCGCTCACTGCCATTGCTGCTGCATTACTGCTCTTATTCTGGTACTGGATGCCACAGGAAATGCCCACACCGGCCCTGCCATTGGTGGTGTTAATCGTGATAAAAAGTCTTTGGAAACGGTTTACAATATCCAATATCCAATAATCAATGTCGAATGTCCAAGTGGGGGGGGGGGGTGGGGGGGGAGAAGAGGGAGAGGAGTGAAGGAGGGAGAAGTGTTGGAGATGAATAGATGTTGATTGATGTATTTAATGAGGTGGTGTTGGTGTTATGTATGGAGTTAATAAATAGTAAAAATA
>DLXL01000601.1 GCA_003448025.1 Saprospirales bacterium
CATTTGGCTTGTTTGCCAATAATGCATTTGCTTCTACCATGGCAGATGTATCTCAAACTCCTTTTTCCATCAGCGCTGAAAACGCTCAGAAAGTGGAGGCACTTTTACAAGAATTTTCTACTCAGGACCTCAACCAGCTGACCATTAGCAAAGTTGAAGAACTTACGGGTAAGGAGATGAGCTTCAAGGAAAAAGTTGCTTTCAAAATTGCGAAGATGAAAATGAAGAAGGCACAGAAAAAAGTTGTTGCCTCCATGAAGTCAGGAAACGGCCTTGCAGCACCGGATCTTGATAAAGGCGTTTACATCATTCTGGCGATCTTTATTCCGTTTGTGGCAGTTGGTCTGGCTACTGACTGGCAAGGAAAAGACTGGATTATTGCTCTTCTGTTGTCATTTCTTTGTGGTTTGCCAGGCATCTTTTATGCCTTGGTAAAAATGAATAAGTACTACGCTTAAATTCAAAAATTCGTTCATAAGGCCTTTAATGACTTCAAGGAGCCATTAAAGGCCTCTTTTTTACATAAAATGAGTAGAGTTGTCATTCTTGTTTTAAGGTTATTGTTTTGGGTTGGGGTTCCTGTATTATTACTTATACTCCCTAAAACATATTTTGACACTGGCACGTCCTTGTGCCCTTCCATGCTATTTCTGGGAGAAGAATGCCCTGGATGCGGTATGACCCGAGCCTGCATGCACCTTATTCATTTCGGCTTTGATGACGCATTTGACTACAACGCACTCAGTTTTATTGTATTTCCTATTTTCGCCTTTATGTGGGCCAAATGGTTTTTGACTGATGTCAAATTGCTTCTTGCAGAACGAAAGAAAGAGCCTGAGTTCTAAACTACATAAGCTAAAACAGCCCGGGGGTGGGGTGTCAATTATAGCTCAGGGATATCACCAACCACACATAGAGGCCTACCCACAATAGAGTTCCAACGGCGCAGCCGATGATGGCCTGAGATCCTTCACGTTTTTTGGCCACGGGATCATCAATGGAAAGATAAACCAGAAATGCTCCAACAAAAGAGCAGCAAAATCCCCAAAGGAACCCCGGTATGTCCATCAGGCGTTCTTCTTCCGGATTTGTGGCACCAATCAGAGAAGTTGCAAGGTTATGTTCGTTGGAAATAACATGAGCAAGTGGATGGTTTTCGCGTTTCAATTGGCTGAGTGTAATGCCTTTTTCATCTACCATTTGTTCCAGTTGTGTCAGCATTTCCAAATCCTTATCCCATTGAGCGGGATTGTCAGAAAAAGGATTGGAAGAAGCATTGGCTGCGGCTAAGAGGAGTGCCGGAAAAAAGCCAATGTAGATCATGAGGATCCGAATTCGTTTTTTCATAGTAATTTGTGTGTTTAAAGGATTGAGCAAATACGATGCCTCAAAAACAAACCGGGTTGCTTCGTACATGCGAAACAACCCGGTTTAATACAATTGTAAAGAAATTAGCCTCCGCTTGCGAACCAAACACTCCAGAATGCGATGTAAAGTACCGTAGAAATCACTGTCGCGACAGCACAGCCAATGATAGCTTTTTTACCTTCACGTTTCCTGGCATCGCCTTCTACCGCAACATACACCAGAACAACCCCGAGAACACCCAGAACGCATCCCCACCAGAAGCCAGGAATACCCAGCAGACGTTCGTCATCAGGAGCAACAGAACCAAGGAGGGCAGATGCGATATCATTATCGCTGGTTACATTTTGAAGCAGTGCATTGTTTTCAGCTGCGAGTTCGGAGTAAGTAGCATTACGCTCCTCCACCAACTGCTCAAGTTGAGTCATGCCAGCAAATTCATTTTCCAGACGGCTCAGGTCGTCCTGAAATGGGTTAGCCGGGGTGTTATTTGGTGTTGAAGCCCAAAGAGCACCACCCAGCATCGCGCAAAAAGCCAGAGTCAGAAGTTTCTTCATGGATCTTGTCAAGTTAAGTGATTGTGTATTGAGAGAGTTAAGTGTGGGCAAATGTAGACTTAAGGATGGAATTCTAAATACTGCTAAGAAATTTTTAACGATATAGACTAATTTGTTGCAATTTCTTAAGCGTATTTAAACGTTTACCGAAAAACACACCACGTTTAACGAACAACTGACGGCAATCATCTAAGGTTTTATCAGGATTAAAGTTAAGCGCTGACCTTCGTCACAGGTTAATGATTAGAAGTGTAATTTGCCGGCTTAATTCAATCTGAAAAACATGGCAAACACTTCTAAAATTTCCTGGATCGCTATCACAGCCATTGCCGCAGTAGCAGCTATATTGGTGGTATGGCTCTTTTTCCCTCAAATCCTTAAACAAATGGTAACTGCCACCGTCGCATTGTGTGTATTCCTGTTCGGACTTATTTTCCGAAAGAAGAAATAGTGCATTTAACTGTCTTTCAACCTATTCAAACATCTTCCCGGAATATCATTCCGGGATACTTCAAACCCCTCAAACCCTTCAAACCCCTCAAACCCTTCAAACCCTCCTTATGCTTATCTCCATTAAAAATCTCAACAAAACCTACATCATGGGTCAGGAAAAAGTGGAAGCCCTGAAGGATGTGAGTATTGATATTGAAAAAAATGAATATGTTGCACTTATGGGGCCTTCCGGTAGCGGAAAATCCACTTTGATGAACCTGATCGGGTGTTTGGACTCGCCTTCCAGAGGAGAATACTGGCTGAATGGTACGGAAGTGAGTACTATGGATGATGGAGAATTGGCCGAGGTGCGCAACAAGGAAATAGGGTTCGTTTTCCAAACATTTAACCTTATGCCTCGACTGAGTGCACTGGAGAATGTTGCCTTACCTCTGGTTTATGCCGGAGTTGGGAAAGACGAGCGACTCGAACGCGCCAGAAAAACCCTTGAATCTGTGGGGTTGGGAGACCGGGTAACTCACAAACCAAATGAATTGTCGGGTGGCCAACGCCAAAGGGTTGCTGTTGCCAGGGCCCTGGTTAATAATCCAGCTATCATTCTGGCCGACGAACCTACCGGTAATCTGGATACCAAAACCAGTTATGAGATCATGGGGCTTTTTGAACAAATCCATAAAGCAGGAAATACAGTAATCCTGGTTACCCATGAACAGGATATTGCCCAACATGCACACCGTATTATCAGACTCCGCGATGGTCTGGTAGAAAGCGACGTGCGGAACGAAAATATTGTCAGCATGGCCACAGAGCCTGTGCCTACAGAAGAATAAAAAAAACGTAAATGAACATCTACATGAGCCATCCCGATTTTTTTGGGATGGCTTATGTTCGTTTTACACCATGCTTTATGGAACCACAAAGGCACCCATAAACCCCATAAACCCCATAAACACGAAGGGCGACCACGA
>DLXL01000478.1:0-718 GCA_003448025.1 Saprospirales bacterium
TGATGGCCAGTACATTGGCTACCAGTATGCCAGCCAAACCAACAAACGCCACCGGCATAAATAAATTACCAAAAACGGCCGTGCCTACATTGGATACCCCCAACAATAAATCAGCTGCACGAGCTAGTCTACTGGGCTTTTCCTGGCTCAGAGAATCTTGTTGGTTCGCATGACGGAATAAGGAAACTTGCGTCAATCTTTTCAACCAGCCCGACTTTTGCTGTAAGGCAGTAACGGTGGTAGTGCCTCGAACTGAAACCGAATCAGGTATGGCAGCCGATACCCTGCTTAAACCAACAAAGACAAACAGAAATGAAAGTGCGATAGCTTTGAGCATGGTGAAATCGTTAGAAAATGGCAGCAATGAATGATAATATAAGTAAATAAGCCAGCAATGTCAAAATCGCTGCAATCAAAACCAGCGCCAAAGAGGCCCAGAGAATGGTTTTGGCAGTTTTTCTGGACTTTGGGTCCTCTTCTGTAGCTAAAATCACGAAAGAAAGGATATCGCTGGCCAGCAATGCGATTAAACCTGCATACACTAATACACTACTGATAAAGAGTCCAAGACTAAACATTATGATCGCGCCAATGAAGAGTCCAAGGGCTATTTTACTTTTGTTGGCCGCTTTTTCCTGCATCCAGGCTTTCGTCTGTTTCAGACCTTTTTTCAAGGCTTTCACTGCTTGAAAACCTTTGATCAGCCCGCCTTTTTTTC
>DLXL01000478.1:877-11082 GCA_003448025.1 Saprospirales bacterium
ACCAAAGCTTGTGGAGCTTCAGATGAAATTTCAGCCGATAAAGGAGCTTCCAATGCATAAGCAGGAGTGGAAACGCCAAGGCCTAGTATCAGACAAATTATTAATGTAAAAGAGTTGCACATAGGTATTGATCACATTTTGTTAGAAAACAGCTTTTAGTACCGGATTTTTCCGAAAGAAAAGGCCAACTCCCCGCCAAAATAATTGACGGTGGATCCAATATTGGAAATGATACCAAGGTCAATCCCCAAACTTTTTGATCTGACAATACCTACCCTGCCCTTCATTGAAAGTCCAAGCGAGCGAGTAGTGATCACATCGTAAGTATGGCTTGCCGTAAACCACCCCCCATGATTAGGTCTGAAATTGTCTTTTATCCGAGAAATGATAACGCACGGGCCGGCTTCAATACCGACATGCGTTTTAGGCCCTATATAGAAGACTTTCTGCAGGCGGACTGATCCGAAAAGAAAATTATCTTCAAGACTTTTTGATGAATATAAGCCGCCTCCTTCATAATCAGCGGGTTTGTTTTTCGAGCTTTTCACGGTGGACATTAGGGAAAAAGAGGCTCCCCAGCCTTTTTTGTCATATGTGCCTAGTTCTGCCACGCCTCCAAACGGATAGGAAAGGCCCAAGCCGACATAAAAAGGCCTGGCCGGAAGTTTAGAGGCTTGGTTGCTCTGAGCCTGCACCAGGGTACAGAGCATGCTAAGGAGAACCGATAAAAAAACAAATTTGTAGTTCATAACCATTATGTTGATGATTCATTTATAAATCTCCTCCTCACCCGAAGCCGCCTCCCAGTTCCTGTTCGTTGCCGGCAGCTCCACATAAGTATGATCGCGTTCCGGGTTAGTCCATTGTTCTAATGGTGGTATTTTATCATGTGATTCCATCGTCTCTGCTTCCAGCATGTTTTCTATGCCTTTGATCAGGGAATCTGCATTGAAAGAAATACTGTGTATGCCTTCATTCACTAAAAACTGCGCAAACTCGGGCATGTCGCTGGGTGCTTGTCCACACAAGCCTATCTTGATACCCTTTCTCCTCGCAACATGTATGGCTGAAGCAATCAGGCGCATGACGGCCGGATTTTTTTCATTAAACAACCCACTCACCAGGGCGGAATCCCGGTCGAGCCCCAGGGTTAATTGGGTCAAATCGTTTGAACCAATGGAAAAACCATCAAAAATGTCGGCAAACTCTTCTGCCATGAGTACGTTACTGGGGATTTCCACCATCACGTATACTTCTAATCCGTTTTTGCCGCGCTCCAGACCAAACTCGCGCATGGTTTCCAGCACTTGTTTGCCTTCTTCCACTGTTCTGCAGAATGGAATCATGAGCTTGACATTGGTAAAGCCCATCTCATCGCGCACCCTCTGCATAGCCTTGCATTCCAGGGCAAAACCGTCCTTGTACATCGGAGAGTAATACCTGGAAGCTCCCCTGAATCCAATCATAGGGTTTTCTTCATTCGGCTCAAACTGTTTGCCTCCCACGAGGTTGGCATATTCGTTACTTTTGAAATCGCTCATCCGCACAATGACATCATTCGGGTAAAAGGCGGCCGCAAGGGTGGCCACTCCCTGTGCCAGTTTGTCTATAAAGAACTCTTTTTTATCCCGGTAATGCCGGGTAAGTTGTAAAATCTGGGCTCTGGCATTGTCATCGGTTAATTGTTCAAAGCGGGTCAGTGCCAGTGGGTGTACCTGTATATGGTGGGTAATCATAAACTCCATACGCAGCAAACCCACTCCACGGTTGGGCAGAAAAGACTGCTGAAAAGCAAGAGAAGGGTCGCCCAAAATGAGCATAGGAGCTGTTTTGGGCGTTTTTAGTCCGGAAATGTCTTTTTCTTCCACGGTCCAGGCGGCTTTCCCGGCATATACATAACCGGTTTTACCTTCAGCACAGGAAATAGTGATTTCTTCGCCATCGTGTATTTGATCTGTGGCATTCCCGCTGCCTACAATGGCCACCGTACCCAGCTCCCGGGCAACAATGGCTGCGTGACTTGTTCTGCCGCCCTTATTGGTAACAATGGCGGCAGCTCGTTTCATGATTGGATCCCAGTCGGGGTTGGTAATATCTGTTACGAGCACTTCACCTTCCTGCAGCAAATGCGCTTCTTTGGGCGAGCGCAGCAGGCGAGCCTTCCCGGTGGCGATTCGGTCGCCCAGGGCAATACCTTCAGCCAGTTTTTTTCCTTTGGACTGGATTTTATAGGTGCGAAGGGTTAACCCCTTTGTTGAGTTTTTGGCATGCACGGTTTCCGGACGCGCCTGCACGATAAACAGTTTGCCGGTTTGTCCGTCGCGCGCCCACTCAATATCCATGGGTTTTTGATAATGCTGCTCGATGCGGACGCACCAGTCGGCGAGGATGAGTACGTCTTCTCTGGTAAGTGAATACACCGCTCGTTTTTCCTGCGGTGTGGGTATATTCGTAACCGGTGCGCTGTTTTTTGGGTTGTCGGCATACACCATTGTCCATTCTTTATCACCCAAATTCTGTTGAATGAGCGGGTTGAATGCCGTGCCGATATGTGGTTTGAACAATATGAATTCGTCGGGCGTTGACCTGCCCTGAACAATGTTTTCCCCCAGCCCATAAATGCTGTTGATCACCACTACTTTATCAAAACCGGTATCCGGATCCAAAGTGAAAGCCACACCGGATGCGGATAAATCGGAGCGTACCATCACTTGCACACCCACGGAAAGCGCAACATCCATATTACCAAAGCCCTGATCTTCCCGGTATTTAATGGCCCGGTTGGTGTACAGGGAGCAAAAGCAGCGGTGAACCGTTTTTACCAGTTCTTCTTCGCCACGGATATTCAGGAAACTTTCCAGTTGGCCGGCAAAGCTGGCCGATGGCAGATCTTCAGCCGTAGCGCTGCTGCGAACCGCCAGTGAAATGGCTGCACCTTCCTTTTGCTTCAAGGCCTGGTAGGCTGCAACCACCTCGTCTGCAATTCGTTTCGGGAACGCAGCTTTTTGTATCAGTCCTCGGGCTTCTTCCCCAATGGCATTCAGGTTGGAGAACTGCTTTTTGTCAAGGTTCTTCATTAAGGCATTCAATGGAACGTCCAGTTTGTTTTCCCTGAGGAAATACCGGTAAGCCTCGGCAGTTACTGCGAACCCATCCGGAACGGCTATACCTTTAGGGTTCAGTTGTGCAAACATTTCACCCAGAGAGGCATTTTTCCCGCCAACCAGTGGCAAGTCATGAATGGAGATATCAGCAAAGGACTTTATGAATTCACTCATAACATATTCGTTGAATGCGTACAAAGTTGCTTGTATGTTCCCTATGGATGGCATGATCTAAGTTTTGCTCATGAATGATAAATATCAGATCAAATACTGAGTACAGCGGTTACTTTTGTGATGCGGATGGGGGATTGCTCGTCCAGAATGCTGATTTAAACCCACATTTTGCAAACGCCATGGAAGAAGAAACCGATAGTGAACAGCTTTTACACAAACTGTACGATCAAGTAAATGAACACCTTGAAACGAGGTGGGCGTATTTTTCCTTAAGTGCAACCGAAAGAATGGCCAAGGCTGCTTCCGGAGTAGCCAGTGCGCTAACCATAGTAGTTTTCGCATTGCTGGTGTTGTTTTTCTTTAGTATGGGCTTCGCCTGGTGGCTGGGCGATTTCATTGGCAACCGTGCGGGGGGATTTGCATTGGCCGGCCTGGTATTTATTCCAATAGCTTACCTGGTGTATCGTTGGATTGGGCCTTTTGTACAGGAAAAAGTGATAGAATCTGCATTACACGAACCTAAAAAAACGGAAGAAACCCATGAATAATCTTGCCTTACTTCAAGCGCGTAAAGCGGAATTGGCAGCTAAACTGGCGTTGCAGCGGGAAGAGATTAAACAAACGCTGTTGGAGGCAAAAACAGCGTTAGAGCCTGTAAATCTGCTTAAACAGGCCGTAAAAGGTGCTTTTCCCCAATCAGGAGGGGATGAGCGAGGCGCGGGTTCCGGTGTATTAAGCAAAGGAATATCCATTTTGCTTGATCTGCTGGTAAAAGATCCGCGGCTTTCCGTGATTTTGAAATTAGTTACGCCAGTTGCCCTCAAATACCTGCCCATAGGAAGGGCTAAGGAAGAAACGCCAGAAGTAGTGGAAAAGGAGTTGGAAAAAGCACTTGAGCCAAATTTCTATGGTCGGCTTCGTCAAGGGGTAACGTCCCTTAGAGCCAAATTGAAGCATAAAGAGGACGTTCCTCAATCCACGCTAACTGAATCAGACCAATAAATACAATGGAAAAAAGAACAAGCGCCGAAATCTTACTGGCCGCTCTTTTGCTGGGTGGTGCAGTTTATTTTCTTTTCTACACCGAAAATGGCCGACAGTGGTTGGATAGACTCAAAAATATCGCTTCCGACCAACTGGATAAATGGCTGGAGGATCTGGAAGCTCATTTGTTAAAACTTGAAATGGCAGATGAGATTAAGATTCCGGTTTGAGGATGGAGGTTTATGGGGGTTTATGTATCACGGAATGGTATTCCGGGAAGGTTGATGGGGTTGATAGGGTATAAATAAAGTTGATGAAAAGCGGAATACCTGTAAATCAGCATGAAGTTTCGGATGAAAGGCTCAGCTCTGAAACCTGACTTATGTCAGTTATTGTCTTTTTATTTTAGCTAAACTACGCTACATTTGAACCAATTACCTCAACATGCGCTTTTAGCCTTCGGACGTTCATAGTTATCTAACGCAAACAAAAATTATGAAAAACCTGACATTCAAACACATCAGCATTTCCTTGTTACTGGCATTTTTACCCTTATCTATCTGGGCACTAGACCTTGGTGTTTCTTATGCCGTTTACAATACGCCAGAGAACAAACCTTACCTGGAAGTGAATCTGGAAATTGCAGCTGTTTCCATTCGGTACCAAAAAACAGAAGGAGATAAACTTCAGGCTGGAGCCGAAGTGCTGATCATGGTAAAAACTGGAGAGCAGGTAGTCAGATATGAAAAATATATCCTCCAGAGTCCCCCTGTTGAAACGCCACAAAGCCTGATTGATGTAAAACGTATCCCTATTGCAGAGGGTACCTATGAACTGGAAATTCAGGTGCAAGACCTGAATGCCGCTGAAAATCGGGATGAATACAAGGCGCCTTTACGGGTTTACTTCCCGGAAAAACTATATCTGTCTGAAATTCAGCTGCTTCGTCAATATAAAAAAGACAATTCTGACGGCGCTTTCAATAAAAACGGCTTTTACATGGAGCCCTTGCCGTTTTGCTTTTATGAAAAAGGAAGCTCACGCCTGGCTTTTTATTTGGAGATTTACCGTGCGAACAAAAGTATTTTGGAAGGCGATTACCTGCTTCGATATTTTGTAGAACAGGATAAAGGCACCGGAAGCAGGAACCTGGTCTCAACGGGTAGCCAGCGCAAAAAACCGGGCGATATCGATGCTTTGTTAGTCCAATTGGATATTAGTAAATTTGAAAGCGGCAATTATTTTCTGACGGTAGAAGCCCGGAATAATGCCAATGAACTGCTTGCAAGTCGTACTCAATTCTTTCAGCGTAGCAATCCATACTTGTACTATAATGATGAAGAAATTACGGATGAGGCTTTGACCCAACAATTTACCCAAAAATTGGATGCCAAACAATTGACCTATGCCCTGGCAGCTCTTTCACCCATTGTGCTAGGTGACGATGCTCAAATTTTAAATAATGTAAGCCGGGATACCAGCCTGTCTAACAAACGTTTCTTTATTTTCAGACATTTTGTACGCGAAGCCCCGAACGATCCGGAAGGCGCTTACAATAAGTATATGAACCTGGTAAACGCCGTACACCAAAAATTCCGCAGCGGGTTCCGGTATGGTTTTGAAACGGATCGCGGACGCGCTTACCTTCGTTTTGGCGCTCCGGATGATCTGGTGCATGTGGAAGATGAGCCTGGCGCTTGCCCTTATGAAATCTGGATTTACTACAACTTCCCTAAGACCAAACAATCCAATGTGAAGTTCCTGTTCTATAACCCATCTCTGGCAGGTGAAGACTACATTACGCTTCATTCAACGGCCCGGGGCGAAATTCAGGACCCCAAATGGGAACGTAAACTCTATAACCGCAATCCTACAGAGTATATTGATGGCGACAATTACCACGATGCTACCGGTGTACAACGAAACCTTGGCCGACGGGCGAAAGAGTACTTTACAGATTTTTAATGGACCACACCTGAGGCCTTAACACAAAAAGCTTGTAGGGGATAGCCCCTACAAGCTTTTTTTGGTGTTTCCAGTATAACCCTTCAACCCCGATGCAAAACAGGATCTTACTTAGTTTTTAAAATAAGCCTCTGTGTTTTTACCGCCTTTCTTCACTACATCCAGGCGTTTTTTAAACACCATGTAGAGTTGATCGTCTTCTTTCCGGCCATAAGCTTGCAGAAGGGCTGCCAACACGTTTTGATCACTTGGATCGAGGCTTTCAGCCTTTTGGAAATATTTCAACGCTTCATCAACGCCAACCAACATCTGAGCTTTAAGTTCAGCATAGCGTTTTTGTCCATCCTTTGTTGCAAAGCTGGTTGCATTCATTTCCTGAGCAATGATGTTGGTTTCATTGTACAACAAGGCGCCCATGGAGTAATTGAAGTCAACATTGGAGGGGTCTTTATCAATGGCCAATTTGTAGTTTTTCTTGGCCAAATCGCCATACTCTTTCAGTTTGGGTGCACGTTTATCGCGTGATTGAACGGTATCTTCCAGCACCGTTGTGAAGAGGTTGTTGTACACATCACCCAATACCCGGTACAGATTAGCGTTGTTTGGCTCTTTCTTGATAGCCTGCTCCAAAGATCCGGTCAATTCATTCAAACGCCCCTTACCCAGGTAGTAATTGATTTCTGCGAAAAGCAAAGAGGCTTCTTCCGGAAACTTTTTACGGCCTTCCTGAAGTATCTTTAAGGCGCCCGCCTCATCCTTCAATTCTGTGCGGCAGTTGTATAAGCCTTCATAAACGGCAACACTGTCGGTGCCTTTATTGTAAAGAAGCTCAAAGAAAGGTATGGCATCGCCACATTGTTTAGCCAGGGAAGCAAGCAACCCTGTGAAATACACCTGATCGTTGTACTCCTTAGTTTCATCCAGGATACTTTTCTTCTTATTGGCTTTCAGCAAGTCATGTGCATCAATGGATGCTTTGAATGCCAGGAAAGCTTTGCCATAGTCTTTGGCGTTATATTTAGCAACACCAATATTTACCACCTGAGGTTGCATCAATGCAATACCATCAATAGCCTGCTCTTTCTCGAATTTTTTAACGGTAGGAACTTCCAGTGCTTTTTTATAAGCATAGATGGATTCCAATGCGTCGTTGTCTCCGGAAAGTTTGGCATTTGGATTCACACTTTGCATCATCAATTCATTTTGCAGACGAGTGCTGTAAATGTCACCTTTGATGATCCACGCAGATGCAAGTGCCTGAGCTTCAGAAGTTTGTAACGCCTGCTCAATTTTAGTTGCAGCTTCTGTCAGCTTAGCACCGTTGCCGGCAGGGTCCTGATTGTATGCGGCCAGTGCTTTACCGGCTGATTTGGCAAGTTTAGGACCGTCTTCCTGAGCTTGTGCAATTCCAACGGTCAAAAGAATACTTGCAAGGGTGAAAAGGACTTTTTTCATTGTCTTGGACAAAATTTAATAGGTTGATTTCATTATACAAGACGTAAAAACATCAAAAATGATATACAACATCTTGTTAATGCACAAATTAAGTTTTAAATAAGGTGATCAATAGCACCCTATTCTTCGCTTTGAGTTTCCTCGGCCACTCCTTCGTCGGGCATTTTCGGTTCTTCCTCTGCAGTAGCCACAACGGTCAAATCTGCTATAGAATCACCATCTTCGAGACGGATCAATTTCACACCTTGTGTGGCACGACCCATAACCCGAAGTTCATCAGCTGCTGTACGAATGGTAATACCGGAAGTAGTGGTAATCATTAAATCATCGGAGTCAGTCACTGCTTTAATTCCCACAAGATTTCCTGTTTTTGCCGTAACATTAATCGTTTTCACCCCTTTACCCCCCCGGCTTTGAACCCGATAGTCTTCCAGTGCTGAGCGCTTGCCCATTCCATTTTCTGATACAACCAGAATGGATGTAGTAGTGTCATTAGGGTCTATACAAACCATTCCAACAACGGCATCGCCACCTTTGTCGTCTACATAAATACCGCGCACTCCGGCCGCTGTACGTCCCATTGGACGCACGTCCTGTTCATTGAAGCGGATGGCCTTGCCACTTTTCACTGCCAGAATGACCTCATTTTTGCCATTGGTAAGCCTTGCTTCAATTAATGCATCGCCTTCATTGATTTCGATGGCATTAATACCACCCTGCCTTGGACGGGAGTATGCTTCCAGGAGAGTCTTTTTGATTTGCCCCCTACGGGTGCAGAACGTAATATAGTTGTTGTTGAGGAACTCTTCATCATCCAATTTTCGGACAATGATAAAGGCACGCACCTTATCCTCTTTAGGAATATTGAGCAAATTTTGGATAACGCGGCCTGCTGTAGTTTTAGCACCTTCGGGGATTTCATACACCTTTAGCCAAAAACAACGTCCACTTTCCGTAAACAGGATCAGCGTCTGGTGAGTTGTTGCCGTGAACATGTGTTCGACAAAATCCTCATCACGTGTGCGCACACCCTGAGCCCCCCGACCACCGCGACCTTGAGCGCGATATTCAGAAATAGGGGTGCGTTTGATATAGCCGGCGTGACTAATGGTAATTACCACTTCCTCATCTTCAATCAGATCTTCGATGCTGATATCCGCCTCGTCTATCTCAATGGAAGTCCGTCGTTCGTCGCCATAGCGATCCCGGATTTCCTGCGTTTCACTTTTAATGATGCCACGCCGCAGACCTTCGTCGGCCAGAATGGCCTTTAATTCCGCAATACGTTTCATCAATTCTTCGTATTCCAGCTTGATCTTATCGCGCTCCAGGCCTGTCAACTGCTGCAAACGCATAGCCAGAATAGCCTTTGCCTGAATTTCGGTAAGGCCAAATTTGGTTATGAGGCCTTCTCTTGCTTCATCTGCATCTTTGGAAGCCCTGATCAATTTAATTACTTCATCCAGGTGGTCAAGTGCAATAAGCAACCCTTCCAGAATATGCGCACGCTCTTCTGCTTTACGTAATTCAAATTTGGTACGGCGAACGATGACATCAAGTCGGAACTTAATGAATTCCTCCACCTGATCCTTCAGATTCAAGGTTCTTGGCCGGCCATTCACCAGGGCAATATTATTGATCCCGTAAGATGTTTGCAGAGGCGTCAATTTAAAGAGCTGACTCAGGATAACGTTTGCTGCCGCATCACGTTTGATTTCAATAACCACCCGAACGCCCTCACGGTTTGACTGATCACTTACATCGGAAATACCCAGGATTCTCTTTTCATTGACCAGTTCGGCAATTTTTGCGATCAGCATAGCCTTATTAATCTGGTACGGGATTTCAGTCACAACAATGCTTTCCCGCCCTTTGGAATCCGTTTCAATTTCTGTTTTAGCGCGTACTACTACTCGTCCTCGGCCAGTACGGAATCCTTCTTTTACACCAGAGAGGCCATAAATGATGCCACCGGTTGGAAAATCAGGCGCTTTGACGAACTGCATAAGTTCTTCCACGTCAATGGCCGGATTATCCACTGTAGCCATGATGGCATCGCACACCTCCGTAAGGTTGTGCGGCATCATATTCGTGGCCATACCAACCGCAATACCACTGGCTCCATTCACCAAAAGGTTGGGAAATTTGGTTGGCATTACGCTGGGTTCTTCCAGAGAGTCGTCAAAATTGAGTTGAAAGTCAACAGTGTCTTTGTCCAGATCTCCGACAATTTCATCAGCCACCCTTCGGAAACGGGCTTCGGTATAACGCATAGCTGCCGGGCTATCACCATCCATTGAGCCGAAGTTCCCTTGTCCATCCACCAGTGGATATCTCAGGCTCCACTCCTGAGCCATACGAACCATTGTATCATACACGGAAGCATCACCATGAGGGTGGTACTTGCCGAGCACCTCCCCTACAATACGGGCAGATTTTTTATACGGTTTGTTGTAAGCCAGGCCTAAGTCCAGCATTCCGTACAAAACCCGACGGTGAACGGGTTTCAAACCATCGCGCACA
>DLXL01000478.1:11217-11488 GCA_003448025.1 Saprospirales bacterium
GACATCGAATAGTCGATGTACGCGGTTTTCAGCTCGTCTTCAATGTTAATGGAAATAATTTTCGAATCTTGCATGTGCAGTTTTAATACGCAATAGTGGGTTTTCTGCCTTCAGAATGAATCAGACTTTGTTTTGATTTTTGAGCGCACGATAGAATAGCAAGCCAATAGCAACAACCTGAGCTATTGTGCCCACGATTAGCATTTCGCTTGCTCCTTCCCAACTTTCCAGTTTGAATAATGCACCAAAAAAGGTTAGTGCAATGCCTATA
>DLXL01000478.1:11679-14359 GCA_003448025.1 Saprospirales bacterium
AAGCAGTTTTAAATGGAAGATTTCAAGCTTATTTTGATGCGCGAAGATACGAAATCTCCCCGGGTTACGAAGGAAATCTAAGACCTTACTTTTCCACAAAGTTGTATATTTTTACCGCCCTTTCTGATTCTTTTTTTTACCAAAAACACACCATGAGAATGAATCTGTATCGCATTAAACTTTCTTGTCTTTTTCTTTTTTCCTTCCTAACGTTTCAACTTACCGGGCAAAACGCCACCCTGAGCGGTACCATTACAGATGCGCTTAATGATGAAACATTGCTGGGCGCTACAGTCAGGGCAGGCAACCTTGGTGCTACCACTGATGCAAATGGCCGCTACGCAATATCGCTACCTCCCGGAAGCCATGAATTGCAGGTAAATTATATTGGATACACCTCAAAAACTATTACCGTCCGCCTGGTAGCAGGAGAATCACGCCAACTGAACATTAAACTCGACAATGCTGATAATTTATTGCAAACAGCTACGGTAACTGCAGGCAAATTTGAAAAACCACTTGGTGAAGTAACCGTATCCATGGATGTAATCAAGCCCAAACTGATCGAAAACACCAACACTACCTCTGTAGATGAAGTATTGGTGAAAGTTCCTGGCGTAACGATAATTGACGGTCAGGCAAGCATAAGGGGTGGAGCCGGTTTTTCCTACGGTGCCGGCACCCGGGTTCTGATACTGGTAGATGATATTCCAGCGCTGCAACCGGATGCCGGTTTGCCAAACTGGGATGACTTTCCGGTAGAAAATATCTCACAAATGGAGGTGCTGAAAGGGGCTGCTTCTGCCCTATATGGATCTTCTGCCATGAACGGCATCATCAATATCAGCACCGGATTTGCTAAAGACAAGCCGGAAACCAACGCTGCGTTTTTCTCTAAAGTTTGGGGAAACCCCAAGGATCCGGTAAAAAAATGGTGGGGCGCCGACAGTTCAGGCATTATGCAACCCATCGAAACCGGATTCAGCTTTGCACACAAACAAAAGTTCAATAAACTTGATTTTGTACTTGGCGCTTACGGTTTATATCGCGACAGCTATAATCGCGATACGTACAGTCGATATGGACGCATCACACCAAACTTGCGTTACCGGGTGAACGACCGCCTTTCCATCGGTCTCAATACCAACATTAATTTCGGTCGCAGCGGCAGCTTTTTCATCTGGGGTGGCGCAGATACCCTGGCGATGCAAGCCGGGGTGGGGTCTGCTTCTTACACAAAAGGACGTTTACGTTTTAATATAGATCCCAACCTTCAATACTTCGACCGCTTTGGCAACCGCCACAAGGTGTTAAGCCGTTATTTCTATATCCACAATAATAACTCCGGGAATCAAAGCAACGACAGCCGATTGTACTATGGAGAATACCAGTTTCAACGCCCAATGGACAATATCGGACTGGTGCTTACAACTGGTGTGGTTGGTATGTATAACACCGTGGATGCTGAAATTTATAGCAATGCCACTTTCAAATCCCGAAATCTGGCCGGATATCTCCAATTAGACTACAAGGCATTTGACCGGTTGAACCTGTCTGCCGGGATCCGATATGAACAAAATGTGCAACAAAGCCCTGATAGTTTATTTTTCCGCAACAGTTTGTTGGGGGTGATCCGGGATGGAGAAACCAAAGAAGCCAAACCGGTTTACAGACTCGGAGCCAACTACCAGATTGCTCAAGCAACCTACTTGCGCGCATCACTCGGACAAGGTTACCGCTACCCAACAATCGCTGAAAAATTTGTCAGTACAGATTTTGGGGTAGGCAATTCCGTTATTCCCAACCCATATCTAACCTCTGAAACCGGATGGACGGGAGAGTTGGGCCTGAAACAAGGATTCCGTATAGGTACTTGGCAAGGCTATGCCGACGTTACAGGTTTTGTATCTGAATATCAGAGAATGATGGAATTTGTACTCGATAGTATTTTCTTTGATTTCACGGCAAATCCTCCGGGCCTCTCTGCCCTTTTCCAATCCCAAAATACAGGAGATACCCGGATTACAGGCTGGGAGGTCTCTGTTTTGGGGCAAGGAAAACTGGGACCAGGCACCCTTTCTTTGCTCGCAGGGTTTACCAATACCAATCCCCGATACAAAGAGTTCAACGATTCGCTAAGGATCAATGTTTATAAGGCTTCAGATACCACCAAACTATTGAAGTATCGTTTCAGAAACACCTTTAAGGCGGATGTTGAGTACACCCTGAAAAAACTGTCTTTTGGTTTATCGACCCAATACAACAGCCATATGGAATCCATAGATGCGATTTTTGAATATGGTTTACCTGGCGTGAACAAGTTTAGAACTGCTAACAATAAAGGGTTTACCCTCGTTGACCTAAGAGCTTCTTTCAAACTGAATAAACATTTGAAAATCAGCGCCTTGTGTGGGAATTTATTAAATCAGGAATACACGGTAAGACCTGCTTTACTGGAAGCCCCGCGCAATTATACAGTGCGACTGGACTGGAACATGTAAATCTGATAGCTGGGGATTATGTACGCCATTATTGACGTTGAAACAACCGGGGGAACTGCCCGGTTTGAGCGGATTACTGAAATTGCCATTGTGGTACACGATGGCGATAAGGTTGTTGACACCTTTTCAACACTGCTCAACCCGGAGAGAAGTATTCCCCGACAAATTACCCAGCTGGT
>DLXL01000478.1:14499-17302 GCA_003448025.1 Saprospirales bacterium
CCGACAAATTACCCAGCTGACCGGGATCACCGATCAAATGGTAGCCAGGGCGCCCAAATTTTTTGAAGTTGCCAAAAAAATTGTGCAAATGACGGAGGGGAAAATCTTTGTGGCTCATAACGCCAGTTTTGATTATTCCTTCGTCAGAGAAGAATTTCAGCGCCTTGGCTACGATTTTCAACGCCGGCAATTGTGTACCGTCAGGTTAGCCCGAAAAGTTTTCCCTGGATTGCCTAGCTATAGTCTAAGCAATCTGAAAAAGCATTTTCAAATTCATGCCGACAAGAGTCACCGGGCTCTGGACGACACGCTCGCAACCACCCGTTTGTTCGAACTGATCCTAGCGGAACAGGACGGGAGAGGGCAAATCCGGACCTTGGTGAATCATGGTGTAAAAGAAACCAAACTTCCATCGGCAATTACTCTGGACAAACTCCATGATGTTCCGGAACAATGTGGAGTTTATTATTTTCACAATGCCAACGGAGACGTCATTTATGTGGGCAAAAGTCTTAATATTCGGAAGCGTTTGTTTGAACACTTTGCGGATCAAACACCTAAAGGGGAAAAACTGCGTGCCGGTGTTGCAGACATCAGTTGGGAGGTAACAGGAAGCGAACTTGTTGCACTTCTAAATGAGAGTGCAGAGATCAAACGGTTACTGCCACCGGTAAACCGCGCACAACGTAACAGGCAATACACCGGAGCCATTTATGCTTATTCAGATCTAAATGGATACCGTTGTTTGATTTTTGGAAAAAACACTGCCAAAAATGCCAAAAATCTTGAATTGATTGCAGAATTCCCTAAACCAGACAACGCCAGAAACCAATTGCAGGCGCTGGTTTACCAACATGAATTATGTCACCGACTCACCCATTTGGACACCTCAGAACAAGCATGTTTCCATTTCAAAATTAAAAAATGCCATGGTGCATGCGTAGGAGATGAACCTGCTGAAAGTTATAATGAAAGAGTGGAAGCAGCGATCCAACAAATTTCACGAAAGTTAGTCGGCAACTTTTTCTTTGTGGAAAAGGCTCGCTCCGAAACAGAAGTAGCCATCATTGGCGTAAAAGATGGCCGATACCTGGGGTATTGCTTTATAGACACTGAGCAGGGAGACCAGCCCGTTTCCCATTTACTGGAATCTCTGAAACAAACTTTTTCAGATCCGGATGCCAGGAGGATCATTCTTAATTATGTTGAAAAACGCCCGAAAGGAATCCGAAGATGGGATTAAGAACCTCAGAACCGTGTTAATTCCAATAATAGGAAAGTCCGATTCTCCAGCTTCTACCTGGCATGGGGCGATATCTGATCACTTCATAGGAGGTGTTCCACATATTTTCCAACCTTCCTTCCACATGTAGTCTGGATTTAAACAGACTATTCGCCAACATCAAGGTTCCAACGGAAAAGGCTGGCAGTTCGTTGCCTGTCAGATCAGGGCGCCTTCCGGTTATTTGATGTAAATACGCAAGCTTAGTCTTTCTAAAGGACAGTTTCACACTATGTCCTGTTGAAAAACGCGAGGTATAAGGCAACTGAGCACCAATATTCCCTTCAGATCCGTGGTATGTAGCTTCCAGTGTAGTGGCGGAATATTGTACCCGGCCGGAATAAGTACCATGTACGGCGCCCCATTGTAGCGTCAGACTGACCACCCCCTCCACTCCACGGCTCCATACCCCTCGAAGGTTGCCTGGACGAAACAATCCATTTGCATCTGGCTGCCAGAGGATCCAGTCATCCAGCAAAACGTGAAAACCACTGAGGCCTAAGGAGCAGGTTTGATTTTGCCATTGCCAACCAATGTCTGCTGAATATCCTTTTTCAGGCCTCAGCGTTGTATTGCCCAGGTTTCGCCAAAAGCGATCGTTGAGGGTTGGCAGGTTAAAATTTCTTGCCAGGTGCATTCGGAATACCCCTACCCCTCCCGGCTTCCATTCGGCACCCAGAGAACCGACAAAAGGATTCCCCTGTTCTTCCGCCCATTCTTGTCTGATCATCAAAGATCCTTTTAATGTGCCAATTTGCCATGCTCCCATGCCATAGGCAGCAACCCTCGTTTGGCCATACCATTTCAGGCTGTCTGTATACCCATCCACCTGAGCCCATTGCCGGGTGGCATGAACACCTCCTTTCCAGATCATCTGACGGGTCTGAGTCATACACTCTGTATTCCAAATCAACTGTCTGGATTTGCTGGTATCGGTATCTCCGCTGAGGTGAAAGGCCAAATCGTCCTGCAAAAATGCAAGACGAGAAACGCTTTTGGTTTTGCCTGACGGGGTGTAATTCCAGGTGAGTAATAATCGGTTGGAGTGGTCAAATTGCCAGGTCTGCTTAACTGCCTCTGTGGTGGATGGAGGCAATTCCCTTAGAACCTTTTGTGTCCAAAATGCAGTTTTCAGTTCGTGCAATTTTGAAGGCTTCCAGGATATATACTGCTGAAAATCAGTTTTTTGGAGCTTGTTATTTTGCTGAAGCACCTCATAATACCTGCCATCCAGTCCTTGTTTTTGGTAAGGAAAATCATTTTTAGCGCCAATCCTGAAATATCTGGCAGTCAAGGATAAATCAGTGTCGGTCCATCCTAAATCTGCCCCTGTTTCCTTTCGGCCCCAACTCCCGATGGCTGTTTGAATACCGGCATTAACCCCATTTTTGGTGTGAAAAGCCCCTTGTTGAATCTTTACACATCCACCCATAGCTCCGGAACTCAGGGCTGCACTTTGTCCTCCTTGCTGAATTTCCAATTGATCCTTTGGCCACAGGGACATGAGGGATGCATCCATGT
>DLXL01000478.1:17454-18097 GCA_003448025.1 Saprospirales bacterium
CAGGGACATGAGTGATGCATCCATAACCCCATTCATAGGACTTTGGAGATTCAGGCCATTCCAAAAAACGGGAGTTCGGGTAGCGCCGGATCCTCTTAAAGAAAAGGTGGTTAGTAGCCCAGGTCCATTGGTACGAACATCAAAATGATGTTCCCAAAGCAAGCGTTCAGCAAGCGTATAAGCGGAAGCCTGAGGAAGAGAGTCCGGTTTCCAAACTGCATACCCCACTTTTTCTAGCGTTTGGTGTCGGATTGTTAATTCCGGAAGTATTTTACTTTGAGTAGAGTCGGCCGAAAATCCTGATTCCTGGGCAGAGAGTATAGAGCATAGGAATACAGGAAGTAGCATCCTCCAATATTTCTGCCAGGAATCAGATCTGGCAGATTTCTTCATAATCTGGACGATCGTGTGCGTATCGGTGTATGAAGGAACGGATGGTTTCACCTTTATGGAGTAAAAACACGCCCGGCATTTGAAAGCCATCGCCGAGTTCGGGGGTTTCCAGTTCTGCGCCATGGCCTTCCAGTACGCTTGCCTGAAATCCACGAATCCAGTTCATTAACCCAAAAAGCTGTTGTGGCGTGCCCCGGTTTAATCCGAACAACTGGTAAAAACGCTTTTCCGGATCTGAAATGTGGTCTAC
>DLXL01000558.1:0-424 GCA_003448025.1 Saprospirales bacterium
TATCGCACCAAGATATTATTTGTAGAATTTAAGGTGTTTATGAAACGTTCGCCCGTCAATTCGTTTGAAAATTTTTCTATTATTTACTTCAAATAAAAAATAAGGATGATAGACTTGTATCGGTGAGTTTTTATAAATTTTTCCACTGAAATCATCCAATGAATCAATTAAATCTGATTTAACATCCAATTTCATTTCAATAATTCCACTATCCGGAATGGCAGCATAGAAAAAGTAGTTTTTCATTTGATTAGGAAAAATTGTATCTTTTAATACTGGCCCATTATCTTGAATTGCGTAATCCTGAGTAAGTTGAGTATTGTCCTTATTAAGGCAAGTGAAATATCTGCAATTTGTTAGTAATTCACCTGAGTAAGCATCAAGTGTTGCAATCATAATTTCATTATGATTATTGTTGATTTTG
>DLXL01000558.1:550-5694 GCA_003448025.1 Saprospirales bacterium
GCATATAAAAACCTTGGATCCTAATGAATCAATTAAGTGTATTCCATCTTTAAATACTACATCATTCCTCTTTATTATTTCACTTATTCCAAAGGGGCCAGATATGTCAATTTCAAAAGGATAATTGTCTAATTTGTCATTTGAAGTACATGAAGTTATGAAAGAGACGGCAAGAACCCATAGCGCAAAAAAAAATGCGCTTTGAACCAAATTGTATTTTTTTTCAGAAGAGGTAAGCATTATTAAATTCATTGGTGTTAGAATCAGATGATCACTTTTTTTTAAGTTATTATTTTAATCAAAATTAAACAGTTTCTTTACCCTTCCCAAATAGCTAAAAGCATATAAGCTTCTAATATACGATTCAGGCCCAGTAATATGTCTAATCAGCAAACTATAGTTTATTAATACACGATGTTCATCTAATATTGTTTCAAAATCCTGTAAGCTCATTGGTTCATTAAATGGTAAAATTATTTGAACTGTATTGTCCTGTCCATCTGCATTTAGATGAGGTCTAAAGGCCTTAAGATGTTTTAGTTTTTCTGAAGAAAATATATTGTTAATAGAGATTTGACCTGGGTACGCTGCTGTATAAATATTGTAGTATGACTTTATTAATAATTGATGTAGAAATTCATGAGAAATCGTATAGGCCATTTTGTAATTTAGAGGCTTAATAACACCTTCAAGGCTTTCAGCCTTATTTATAAAGTGGTAGTTAGCATATGTAGCAATGTGTCCATCAACATTTACTTTATCTGTAGTAGGGATCGGGGTTTCAAACCTTGAGAACCCAAGTCCGCGGTATTCAAAAGCATTGCTATTAACGATTTTTATCCAAAGCTCATTTAGTTCTAATGAAGGTTTATCTCCCAATGTAACATTTATCGTAAAGTTATTTCGGTTATATATGTTAGCGCTGTACGTTCGAACAATTTCTGGGTCAATTGTTGGCTGAGAAAAATCAGAAGGCACGTATATCCAAGCATCTGCTAGTGGTAAATTTAAATTCATTTCGCCCGAAACGCTGTCGATAATTTTATAAAATAAAAAATTTTTATTATTAAATTTTAATCCAGTTATCCATATTTTATTGCGTAAACTATTATCATTTATCCAATCATAGTATGAATCTAAAAGGTCTTCATTGCAAAAGATTGCATCTGTTGTAATAACACCTTTACTACCTACGCCTGCTTGTGAGTATCTTTCAAAAATATTCTTTAAATCTTGATTTAAATTAATCATTTGACCATTCCATGATGCGTTAATGGTGCCATAATTCAGTATATTTGATTCAATGTTTAATGGAATACCCGTAATATTCATATTTGTTACTTCAATACTTGCGAAGCCTCTTGAGTTGAAAAAATTTACTATTTGATTACTCGACGGACAAACATCGCACCCAGATCTATTATTATCATCACAACAGTTAAGAAATTTAGTTACCATATTGGCAACAGAATCAATAACAAATTTTTCAGAAAGGAAAAAATATCCAGCATCTTTCCCCGCAAAGTGAAGATTGGCAATTGCTTCAAAATCACTTTTGTACAATTCATGCATGTTCTCAGTAACACAAGAAAAGTAACTTGTATCCGGCAACACCAAATCCACCCAAAACCTCGTATACACCCCACCCTTATCCGTCTGTTTCCCAAAAAGCAGGTAATACGGGCTTAACCCCTGCACCTCCGCAATCTTTTGCGCAAATGGCTCCGGATAGCCGCCATTGGTGATTTCCTGGTGCAGGTAAAATCCAAAATCATATACCTTGAATTGCCCCGGGAACCCGGTGGAATCAAAAATAGCGCACAGCTTTGCTGCCACTGCTTCCAGTGTGTCCTGATACGGATCTGTATTAAAGCCGGAACCATCTTCCATACGTACGTAGCACTGCGCATTGCCTGCCTGTGCAAAGAAAAGAAAGAAAACAAAAAGAAACAAGCGATTGAAAAGCTTTTTCATGGCAATAGCATTTACGGAACGGCAGGGCCATTCCATGGATAAAGGAGTTTGGAACAGGGCTGGTGTCAGCCCATCATGTTTGGGTTATTGAAAATTAATCGTCACATGACCTGCAACGGGTGAATAGGCGCCATCGGCATATTTTGCCATTACCCAGTAATACAGGATGATGGGTTGGTTGAGCTGCTGACCGGCAAGGTTGTTCGGATTCTGAACCATCACGGTGGTGGTGGTGGCGTTTCCAGCAGGCGGTTGCGGGGGCGGCACTGCTAAATTCGGATTGGCATTCGGGTTGGGGAACACCACAAAGGAGTTCATTTGATGCAGGGCAAACTTGACATCCTTGTCGGTAAAAACGCATTGCCAGGTATTGCCATTCAGTACCGCTGTTGCCGTATTTGATACGGCGCCATTGGGAGCGTCCGGAGGAATTTTCAGAAAATCGTACGATCGCTGTTTGTTGACATTGTTGATCGCCCTGAACACTTCAAATCCTATCAGATCAGCATCATCTTCATATTCCCATTGCAACATGACTGTTTTAGGGTTTTGCAACAGTTGTCCTGCAAAGTTTTGGATGACATGACGCATTCCGTTATCCACCGGCTTGGTTTTCACTATTTTTGAGCTGGACTTCAAGTCGGCATCATCCATGGCCACCAGCCTGTATTGGTAACGCTTTCTGGGGGCAGCGGTGGTATCCTGAAAACTTGTCAGCAAATGATTGGCATCAAAAGCAAGTACCTGCTCCCAGGCGGGCATACCCAGTTCTTGCCGCTCCAACGCATAGGCTACAACATCTGTGCTGGAGCTCAATACCCATTCAAATTGTACGCCGTTAGTAAATGCATTCACTTTGGAAATTACCGGCGGAGAAGGAGGATACACATCCGGACGCATTAGAGATAATGGCGCCGACATAGGGGATTGGTTTTGGCGTTGATCCAGGGCCTTTATCCGAAAGTGCATGGCTTCTGTAAGCGTATTGGTTTCTGCCTGAAACTTATAAATGGTGTCGTTCAGCCAGGTTCCGGTAAGCTGCGCGTAATCGCCATCCAGGGCATTAGACATATACACGCGATACCCCAAAATATCCGGATCAGGATTTTTGGCCCAGGTAAGTGTAACCACTCCGGCTTCATTACATGATCCCCCGGTGATAACAGGCTGAACGGGAGGTGTGATGTCTTTGGCCTGGCCGAGGTATGGAAAACTGCGATATTCATGTCCATTTACATCGGCGGCCTGAACCACATAATAATTGGCCGCCAATGGATTGACATCGGTGTACACTCTATCAGTTACAGAAAGTATAGAGGCATTGATTTTTTCATAAACACCATCTATTTCGGCAGAGCGGTAAATGTTAAAGCCTTGCATTTGGGCTTCCATCACCTGTGGGAATTCCCAGGATATGGTTAGCTGCCCTACAACAGAGTCTGTCACATTGGTTACCGACATCAGGAAGGCAAGCGGTCCCTCCACACCCTTTACCTGAATGGTATCGGAAGGCGGGCTCCACAAACCAAATGGCGTTTTACCTCTAACCCGGTACACATATATCGTCGTATTGTCTGCCAAAGAGTCTATATAGGTAGCCGGCTCACCACTTCCTTCCTCAGAAGCGGCAAAAAGCAACGGATTTTGGTTTAGTGGCGTAAAATTTCCGGCAACTCCAATGGCTCTTTCTACCTGAAAGGAGGAAAAAGAAGCATCGTCTTTGTTCCACTGAAGTATCACGGCCTTATCTGCGGGAGCCGCTACCAGGCCGGTTGGCGCGTTCAAGGCGGCTGCGGCGTTGGTTTCCACGGATGCAAATCCGTTCAAGGATACTGCATTACCCAGTGCTTTGACGAAATAAACGTATTCTTTATTACTCTGCACGGAGGTATCAACAAACGCCAGACCCATCGCTTTTGCCACAGTTAGATCCTGGTCGGCAGCAAAAAGACTAAATCCAAACCGGCTTTCAATTTCGCGCGATTTATTGTAAATCTCCATAAGACCTCCGCCGGAGGGAGGAAGCAAATCCAGGCTATCACCGTAAATAGCGCCTGCGGCTATGCCCGCTAAATTGCTGGTATCTGCCAGGGATTCCCACTGTTGTTCAGGGAGGGCAGTCAGGTTGGCAGAAAGCACTACCAAAGATGCTTCAAAGGCGGAAATAGACAACTGAGCGCCATTGGATCTGAGCGTTTTTCGTTCCACCCGGTAGCCGTGAGCGTTGCCATATTTCCAGGAATCAATATCCTGAGGCGCCCAACGCAGGATGATGTGGTCATTTACATACATGCCTTTAACAGCAATGCGTACTGAATCCTGTGCGGTCAAGCTACCAGAAACACTCATTATAAGCGCAGTGACCAGGAACGAATACATGAAATTATTTTTCATATAAATTCAAAATTGGGTAATAGGAATCCGGGCTGTTGCTTAGCAACAGCAGATCCAGGGCTTAGAAAAATAAAATGGATGTTACCTCATAATACTAACCTGCTGGGTAGCCGTATGTCCTTGATGATTGGATATTTTGACCCAATAAGTACCAGCAGGCAATGTTGTGAGTAAAAGCGGCGTTCCGCCCGGAAGTTGTACTTGAGAAACCTGGCGGCCCAATGCATCAAAAACAGCAATATCCAGTGGGTCGCTTTCAGCATATTCCAGGAAGAATTGGCCGGATGAAGAGAGAGATGGATACAACCTTGCTTCCAGCGCTAAGGCTGGATTTTCCACCGAACTGGTTTTCAAACTATACTTCCAAAGTTCGGTGCCGGTAGTTGCAGTTTTAGCAAAGAAGTAAAGATAATCTCCCATTATCTTAAGCTGTTCCGGATCAGCATTGGCAGCACCCGGATACAGATCAAATAAACGATAGGTGCCGGCTGAGGTGCCATCAGTTACCCAAATCTCAGTGCCTGTCATCCCGTCAACAGCCCTAAAATACAGTTTGTTTTCATAAACGGCAAATGGAACCGGGAAATTGGTAGAAAGGCCATCGCCTGTTCCCGAACGAATGTCTTTTACTTCGTAGGTGCCGGCTGAAGTACCATCAGAAGCCCAAAGCTCATAACCATTGGTTGATTGGGCCCTAAAAAATGCCAGGTTACCTATAGTGGCGATAAAATGCGGGTTACTACCGTTTGAGCCTACAAGGATATCTTTCAACATAA
>DLXL01000558.1:5843-6980 GCA_003448025.1 Saprospirales bacterium
TCTTTCAACATAAATGTCCCTGCTGTGGTGCCATCTGTAATCCAGAGTTCGGCTCCTGCACTGCCATTGTCTGCCGGAAACAGTAACTTATTGCCCACCCAGGCAGAATTTGTCATCGGAATATTTCCTGAGTATGAAGCCTGGCCACCAGCCGAACCCGGTCTGATTTCTTTTAGCAAAACCGTTCCTGCAGCTGTTCCATCCGATTTATAGAGTTCATTACCATTTCCGTTACTATTGGTTGCCCAGAAATAGAATGCATCTTCACCCACCACAGGCGTTCCCATATTGCACCCGCCAAAAAAGTCCGTGTTGATGTTCTTTACCATGTGAGTCCCGGCTCCAGTACCATCAGACACCCAAAGTTCTGTCCCTGCACTAGCAGAATCAGCTGCAAAATACATTTTGTCCTTAAAGACAACAAAGCCAAAAGGATCCCCTGTTGAAGCTCCGGGATTAATATCCTTGAAAAGAACCGTACCCTGTTCTGTACCATCTGAGCGCCAAAGCTCATTCCTG
The DNA here is from genome assembly GCA_003448025.1 of Saprospirales bacterium. Taxonomy (GTDB): domain Bacteria; phylum Bacteroidota; class Bacteroidia; order Chitinophagales; family Saprospiraceae; genus M3007. Next base: position 6,363 of record DLXL01000558.1, read on the forward strand.
AGCCGGAGATATAATTGGTCTTTAAAGGTAATGTGCAGGCGTTCCGTTGTACCATAAAAAGCGCCACTACAATCGCCAGGGCAGAGATCGCCTGCCACCGGCACGGCGCCTTCCTGTTCATCAGTACGCCACAATTCTGTGCCCATACCCGGAACAAATGCCGTGAAGTACAGTTGATTATTGTACACGGTGTAGAATTGTTGCTGACTACCTTGATTTCCCGGATTAATATCCTTGACCATTACGGTACCAGCTTCGGTACCATCTGTTTTCCACATCTCTTCATTCAAATTGGTACCACCGGCTTCAAAGTACAGCGTATTGCCTACAACGGCTGCGTTGGGTGTAGCCATTATGCCGGAAAACATGCCGGGGTAGATGTCTTTAACCAATACCGGCATTTGACTAAAGGCCGGAAGGCATTCTGAAAATAAGAGAACGATGATTGAGATGATGCGTATCATATTGTAGGCTGTTGATAAAAGGCATATAGCCGGTTAGTAAGTGTAGGTTGAGTGATGAAAGAAGCCCCTATGGCCCCTCTCTTAATTGAACAATAGAGCTAAAAGTGGTCTGATCAATACCTGGCAATCTGTAGGTAATTCTGATCGGATAAGT
>DLXL01000028.1 GCA_003448025.1 Saprospirales bacterium
ATTTCGGTTTTCGTTTACCAGGCATCCCGAAGCGCCCATAACAAATTTACTGTCGGTGGTAATATGCACATCATACACCCCGAAATCTGCATAAAACTCCGTTTGCCGGAAAAACTGATGACAGTTCCAATCCCATTTCCCCGAGGCGTTAGGTTCCCATACACCCAATTGCGGGAACCAATGGCAGAGATGGTAAAAATCTTTGCTGTAGCCTGCTCTGGCGATGGTTTTAGGAACACGAGCCTGCCAGACCAGGGTAAACGAGGCGGTATCGCCCGGAGCAATTGGTTTATCCAGCATCACTTCCAGCACTGATTGATCCTGAGGGTTTTGATCATCAGGCTGAACAAAACGTGTTTGGGTGGTCAAATCAAAGGTTCCCCGGGTAATTTTCTGAATATCTACCCAGCCCCATTGTTCAGCGGTTCGATGGCCAAATGGCTGTCCAAAAATTTGCGTAGTGCCTTTCAGGAAGGTAGATTCCGTATTTTTAAAAGCATTAAAATACAGGTACATCCGCAGATTTTTAACCGGCTCCGGGCTTTGGTTGGCAAAATAAATGGTTTGGGTGGCATATAACATCCTGTTTTCATGATCCAGGGTTACATGTATTTCATAATTGGCTGGCCTTGCGCTAAGCGCTTTTGGAAAAAATGGGTCGCATTGACTGTTTCCAATCCTTGGCAGGAAGGGCAATACGAACAAAAAAGTAAGAATGCGAAAACGCTTTATCATGCTGTTTGCCAATGAGATGCACAAAGGAAGCAGAATTGTAGCTTTTTGTTCAAAGTTTTGAGCATCTTGTTGCTAACTTTGTCAGCTAAAACTGTTTTAATATTAAAATAATGCTGATGTGTAAGCAATTGCTCCGATTTTCAAGCCTGTTGGTGGCTTTTTCCATCTTAATGGTATCATGCGACAAGGATGAAGATAAAGTTGAAGAAAGCCCGTTGTTTCAGTTTTTGGAAGATCCGGCGATAATGATTGATACAGTTGCACAAGCCGCCGACACCTGGGATTATGGTTTTACATTCAGCCCGCTGAAATCCGGAAGTATTGCTCATCTTGCAATGAAACTTCCTGCCACAGGCGTATTTAAAGTAACGCTATGGGATTTAAGTGGAAGCAGCCCGGTTGCGTTGCATGCACACAACATCACTTCCGGAGAGGAACATAAAATCTACCGGCAGGATGTAGCAGGAATTCGGGTGGATGCCGGCATGAAATATGGCATTAGTATCCTGGCCAATACATTTTACCGGGTAACCAAAGCCGGAGGAGGCGCTTTTACCTTCCCCAGAACGATAGGCAATATTGTGGTCCATGATTTTCATGAAGCGATCAATAATACAAGTCTGGCCAGTTTTCCGGCAGAAACGAACGACACCCGGGTAGCTCCATGTGTAGATGTTATCTTCATCGCTGATTAGAGGTGAACCGTTATCGTATTTTCTTTTTATTGTTATGCCATGGATGTTTGTTGCCTGCGCAGCAGCTTCCATTGGATTCTTTGCTTAAAATGGAGAAGCAATATCGGAATGAGGATACCATTCGGGTAAAGTTGCTTACAGATATTGCACGAAGGTATTATTCCGTTGATCCCACTACAGGAATGACTTTTGCGGAAAAAGCCATTCAGTTAGGGAAAACCCTCCCAGATAAAAAGTTCCTCGCAGGCGCATTCAGTAGCATGGGAGGCAACGCCCTCACTTTGGCCGACTATCCAACAGCCCTGTCAAATTACCAACAGGCGTTGAGCATTAATTTGGAGATCCGCAATCAACAAGGAGTTGCCAATAATTACAACAACATCGGGTTAGTATATTCCAGCATTTTTGATTATCCCAAGGCCCTGGAATACTACCAAAAGAACCTGAGCATCAACGAAAAGACCGGCAATAAAACCAGCACGGCTAATACTCTTGGGAATATTGGTTCCATTTATAACGTGCTGCAGGACTATCCCCAGGCGATTTCCTATTTTGAAAAGGCACTGCAAATCAGTGAAAAGGAAGGGAATTTGCAGAATGTAGCCGGTAATCTCTCCAATTTAGGCAATGCTTACACGCAGCAAAGAAATTTTACCAAAGCTCTGGAATATAAGCAGCGGGCATTAGGCATGTACGAAAAGCTAGGAAATCAATCAGGCGTTGCGCTTAATCTGGGTAATATTGGTAATGTGTTCAAAGAAATGGGAGATCATGCCTCTGCCATCCAGTATCATGAAAAGGCGCTGGCTGTTTTTCAAAAGATAAAAGACAAAAAAGGTATCGCTTCCAGCTACACCAGCCTAGGCGAATTGTATTTAATCCAGCGGAATTTGCCATTGGCATTAGAAACCACACAAAGGGCATTGACCATTGCAGATGGATCCGGGTTATTGAAAAGTGCGAGTGATATTTATCGGAATTTATCCAGGATTTATGAGTCGCAAAGCCGTTTTGACAGTGCCTTTTTGGCCTATAAAAGTTTTATTTTGTTGCGAGACAGCATCAATAACGTTGAAAAAAAGACGGAATTGACCAGAAAGACCCTGCAATTTGAGTTTAGTAAAAAAGAAGATTCGCTCAGGCAGTTTCAGGCGCTCACGGATGCCAAATTACAACAACAAATCTTGCTTGCGGCCAAGCAGCAAAAAGAACTGCAACTAAAACAAGTCGCCATTAATCTGGCAACCAAAGAAAAAGAAATTCAACACCTGGCTTATCTGAAATCCCAGGCAGATCTGCAAATTGAGCAAAGTTCCAGCAGGGAGAAAGAAGAGAAATTAAAACGAGCCGAGAACGAAAAGCAACTTCAGTTAACACAAATGAGTTTGCAACAAACGCAGTTGGAGTTGAAAGACAAAGAGATCCAATCGCGGAAGGTGCAAAGTCTGTTGTTTTCAGGAGGGATCCTTTTACTCACCTTGTTATCGTTTTTTATCTTCCGAAACTTCCGCAATCAACAAAAAGCAAACCTGTTAATCCAGCAGGAAAAACAAAAATCCGAAGATCTGCTGCATAATATTCTACCAAAAGAAGTTGCCGATGAGTTGAAGGTCAAGGGGCAGGCAATGGCCCGGCAGTTTGATACCGTTACCGTGTTGTTTACGGATTTCGTCAATTTTACCCGGATCTCGGAAGAGCTAAAACCACAGGATCTGGTAAATACGCTTCATCGACATTTTTAGGCATTTGATCATATCATGGAGAAGCATGGTTTGGAAAAAATAAAAACCATTGGAGATGCTTACATGGCGGTTTCAGGGTTGCCTGTGCCTGCTACAGATCATGCACTTCGTGCGGCACGCGCAGCATTGGACATTCAGGAGTACATGAATCAGTATTTGCAGGAGTATAAAGATGGATTCCGGATCAGAATAGGCCTACACAGCGGACCAGTGGTGGCCGGTATCGTCGGTGTGAAAAAGTTTGCCTATGATATTTGGGGAGATACCGTTAACACGGCATCCAGAATGGAAAGTGCCAGTGAGCCTGGAATGATCAATATCAGTAAGGCTACCATGAACCTTTTAGGAAGTACCTTTGTGTGCGAACCACGAGGTGCTATTTCAGCAAAACACAAAGGTGAAATGGAGATGTATTTTTTAATTCGAGGCAAGTAAGCTGCTTTCAATCAAAATTCTTCCATATGGAACGCTACGGTAAAGTATTACTCATTGCCATCCCGTTTTTTATCCTGCTCATTCTGATTGAAAAGGCCTATGGCATGTGGAAAGGAGAGGATCGAACCCCTATCATGGATATGGTTTCAAGCTTAATGTCGGGCTTAACCAATGCGGTTTAAGATGTATTAGGCCTGAGTATATCCATCCTTTCCTACGCATGGATGGACGGCCTTTTAGC
>DLXL01000538.1:0-1026 GCA_003448025.1 Saprospirales bacterium
TTTGTGACTTTGTGGTTCATTTTTATTGGTTCATAGGATCTATTGAAGCCGCTATACTAAAGTATGCACTTTAAGGAATGAGTAATCCCTTAGTTTCAAACTGTAATTCCGGATGCAGGATCCGAACATGATAGAAACCTTTTGACAGGTTAGACAAGGACACAAAAGCGCTGTTGGTGAGATTTGCTGATTGCTGAACCATTTTGCCTGTTGCATCAAAAATCTGAAGCGTGACAGACTCGGCAACGACAGGTAACTGGATATTAAAACCATTTCCCTGGATAGGGTTAGGAAATAACGTCCATTGATTGGCTGAAATTTCCGGTTCTTTAACGCTAACGGTAGTACAAGTGAGTTGCTCCAGCATAGTAGTAGTGTTAATCCAGAAACTGTCAATAAAGGGATTGTAAACCGGAGAATCATATAGGTTTGTATGTCCCGCGCCGGGAACAGTTAGCAGGTTGTTCCAAAGGCCAACCTCATTTGCCTGCTCGTGTACCAGACTGCTCCCTTCCAGAAAAGCAATATTGGCAGCCAGGCCGAAGGTGTAAGGAACCGTCTCGTCAGCTGTTCCATGAATGGAAACCAAAGGTGATTCATCTGCTTCCACCCAAGAACTACGGTACAAACCTCCAGACATATTGACTACAGCACCTGAGTTGGAAGCATAGGTTTTATTGGAGGCTGTGCCGCTAATACCTTCTAATCCGCCATTATTTACTATAAGCGTCTGCAAAAAGGCGGGAAGCTGGTCGTCTGCATTGATAAATGCCGTGTGCAAGGCTGTTACGGCGCCTGCAGAATACCCTCCAATAAAAATGTGTGATGGATCTATTTTAAAGGTATTGGTAGTAGCAGCATCTTCCCGAAAATAACGGACAGCAGCTTTCATATCGCCCATAGCTTTAACCGCAGTGTCAAAAATGTCTGTTGAATCTGGAAAACCTAATACCAAAAAAGGGAAAAGTCTGTATTGAATGGTGGCAGCTACGTAACCCTTTTTGGCCAGCAATTGACACCACCGAA
>DLXL01000538.1:1222-1631 GCA_003448025.1 Saprospirales bacterium
AATAACAACTGGTCTGGATGTAATCTGGTCGCCTTGAGGCTCATAGACATCCATGGATAAATTGATGTTTTGCCCCAGATGACTAACCGTTGGAGCATAGTTGACGGTTGTTTTTTTTACAGAGTTGAAAACATTGTCCAAATACCTGGTTCCGTCACAACCCGGATTTTGCGCTGATACAGGAAGAACTCCGAGGCAGACGAAGCATGCTGTATAAAGCAAAGATTTTTTCATAAAAATGAGCTTCAGTTTTAAAGATAAAAAAAGAGGGGTGAAGTTACTGTATTGATTCGATGAATTAATACAGTAACTCCACCCCTCAAAAGGGTTATTCGGGAAAAATATTATCCCAGTTCTTTTTCTGAAACCAGGGACGCTGAGAGGAATTCCCGGTTCAGTCGGGCGATAT
>DLXL01000538.1:1771-3540 GCA_003448025.1 Saprospirales bacterium
ATTCCCGGTTCAGTCGGGCGATATTGCTCACAGAAATCTCCTTAGGGCATTCTGCTTCGCAGGCCTGTACGTTGGAGCATTTGCCAAATCCTTCTTTGTCCATTTGAGCAACCATACTCAGTACGCGCTTCTGGCGCTCCACTTGTCCTTGTGGTAGTAACGCAAGGTGACTCACTTTGGCAGAGGTGAAAAGCATTGCGGAGGCATTCGGGCATGCAGCTACACATGCGCCACAGCCAATGCATGCGGCAGCATCAAAGGATTGAGAAGCTTGTTCCTTCTCAATTGGAATAGCATTAGCATCCTGAGCCTGGCCGGTATTGACGCTTATATAGCCTCCTGACTGAATAATTCGGTCAAAAGAGGATCGGTCCACTACCAGGTCTTTGATAACCGGGAACGCTTTGGCGCGAAAAGGCTCGATTACTATGGTATCTCCTTCATGGTAATGGCGCATATGCACCTGACAGGTAGTAGTTCCCTGCATTGGGCCGTGCGGACGCCCGTCAATGACGAGCGAACAAGTGCCACAGATGCCTTCACGGCAATCATGTTCAAAAGCCACCGGCTCTTCTCTGCGAGCGATCAATTGCTCGTTTAATACATCGAGCATTTCAAGGAACGACATGTCAGGGTTTACATCTGGCAGTTCGTAGTTGACGAATTCGCCTTTGAATTGGCCCCCTTGGCGCCAGATTTTAAGTTTGAGACGCATATCTGTAAAATTCGTTGATTCGTTGATTGATTGGTTTTTGAAGCTTTATATTTCTATGCCTGCAACCAGGCAAATGATGTTGAATCTTTGTGCGGTTCCGTTCCCAAATCCTATTACACCATAATCATTCCGCAGCCCCAGTAAAATCTTGCTTCTGCCCTCCTGCCCCAGTCTTGCGCCCAAACCTACACTTGGCCCCAGATAGATTCTTTGCAGTTTTTTGGTGTTGTTTACCACATTCCCATTGTCGTCCAGGTTTTGGCTCAATAATATGTTGCTGAACAAACCTGCCTGAAAAAACCACCGATCCTTTTTGTCCAACGCCCACATCATGGGCAGTGCATACATATTGAGGTATTCAAAGGATTCTTTCTTCTCTTCCTTCACCCGGCGAAAAGCTGTATAGCAGGTTCCGACTGACCAATAATGTCCTTTTTTATTTTTTGCCCAATATTCAAGTCCAAGTAAAAAGCCCGGTCTTGGAGAAAGTTCGAGTTTGTTTTCTTTGGCCAATAGTCCTAATGATGACCCCACCAGAATATGTAGCGCGCGGTTTTGCGCACAGGTAGTGGTAGCAATGAAACTCAATAGAACAATCAGGTACCTCATTTTTTTATTTTCACAATATCAGAGCAATGATCAATGAGCAGGTTTCCGTTGGTTTGTTCAAAGCCTTTGGCATAATAGGCCATCAGATCAATTTCATTATAGCTTCCGTTTTTGGGAGTAAATACAAACTCATATTTTACCCACTCAGAATGACCAGGCGGAATGCTTTCTGCCAATAGTTCGTCCGTGTTGGTTTCTGAGTTATATCCCCAAATCTTCAAAATAGTGGGGTTCGAAAATGAAACCGGTTCTCCTCCACCTCCACTAACGGGCGATCTATACTGGTTAGACCGATTCAGATACAAACTGAACGTGTAAGTTGAATCTTTCATCAACATCCCTTCAAGTTTCTGCCCAACTCCTACCCATGTATTGTGTGACCGTACCACCAGCCCCTGATATGTTTTACCTTCATTAGGCTTTTCATCCACGCCGAAAAATCCGG
>DLXL01000640.1 GCA_003448025.1 Saprospirales bacterium
CGACCATTTCCAAAAATAGCGTTTTACTTCCTTCATATTGAAAAAATCCTTTGCCCGGTCTATACAGGATTGGGTTAGCTTACTCCATAAAATAGCCTTCAAGGGCTAACACAGGCTTATGAAAATCGCCGAATTCTCCGTCAGGAACTCCCAGTTCACCTTCATCATATTTTGTTTTGTCATGGCCCTTGGTCTGGGATCCATGTTTAATATGCCGCGTGCGGAAGACCCCAAGTTTGCACCGCCGGGCTTCAATGTCATCGTAGTTTATCCAGGCGCTGGTCCGGCTGAAATTGAAAATAAGATCACGGATAAGATGGAGGCAAAACTGGGCGCCCTGGAAAATATTGATCGTATGCGCTCGCTTTCGTTCAATGGCGTCATGATTCTGACCATTGAATTCAAACATGGAGAAGACGCTGATAAAAAATACGATGAAGTAATCAGGGAGGTCAATGCTGCCCGTCCGGAATTGCCCAACGATATCTACCGGCTTCAGGTGCAAAGGTTTTCCTCTTCGGATGTGGCCATTTTGCAAGGCGCTATCATTTCGGAAAACGCTTCCTGGTCAGAGCTGCGCAAGGAAGCAGAAAAGCTTGAAGAAAGCCTGGAAAAAATTCCCGGCATCAAGGCTGCCGACACCTGGGGTTTTCCCAAGCGCGAATTGCGCATTGCCCTGAACCTGCCCAAAATGGCCGCCGAAAACATTCCGGTAAGCCGGGTTTTGGGTGCCCTGCAAAGTGAAAATGTAAGTATTCCGGGCGGATCAGTGTCAGTTGGTAACCGCACGTTTAACGTAGAAACCAGCGGCAATTACCAAAACCTTGAGGAGGTGCGCAATACCCTGGTGAATGGTCAGAACGGGCGTATCCTTTACCTTCGTGATGTGGCGGAGGTCGATTGGGCTTATGAAGAAAACAGACATCTGGCGCGCATTAATGGCGCCAGATGCGTGTGGGTAACTGCCCGCATGAAGGATGAGCAGAATATTTCGGTGGTGGGAGAACAAGTGAATGAAAAAGTGGCTGCATGGCAGGCTGAATTGCCTAAAAACATGGATTATGCGCGGGTTTTTGATCAAAATGATTCCGTAAGCAAGCGTTTGGGCCGGTTTGCCAAAGATTTTGGTATTGCCATTCTGCTGGTATTACTCACCCTTTTGCCGCTTGGCTGGCGAGCGTCACTGGTGGTGATGGTTTCCATACCGCTTAGTATTGCCATTGGATTGTTTGCCCTGGATCAGTTGGGCTATTCGTTGAATCAGCTCAGTATCGTGGGCTTAATCATTGCTTTGGGAATACTGGTCGACGACAGCATTGTAGTGGTTGAAAACATTGAACGATGGCTCCGTGAAGGCCATTCCCGAAAGGAAGCCGCCATATTGGCAACCAAGCAGATCGGATTAGCAGTGTTGGGTTGCACCGCCACCCTGGTGCTGGCGTTTTTGCCATTGGTTTTCCTGCCGGAAGCTTCCGGAGATTTTATTCGTTCGCTTCCTTTGGCTGTGGTGTTGTGTGTACTGGCATCCTTATTTGTATCCCTTACCATCGTTCCTTTTTTGGGAAGCCGCATTCTTGCAGAACACCATGATCCTCGCGGTAATGTATTCCTCCGCGGTTTGAAATGGCTTATTTCAGGCACTTATGCCAGGCTTTTGCATAAGTCTCTGGCCTATCCCAAAACCTCCATGATTGTAGCGGCAGGTATTTTCATCGGGGTGTTGAGTCTGGCTGGCAAGGCAGGATTTGCGGTATTTCCGGCCAGTGAACGGCCTATGTTTTATATTGACGTGGATGCGTCGGTTGGAACCAATCTGGAACAAACCAACCGGATTGCGCAAATGGTCGATTCTGTATTGCAGGAATACGTGGCGCCGGAATATCGAAATCATCATATGTTGCCGGATACGGTTTTGCCGGTTTCCAAATATAAAGGAGGCAAAGCACAAATAACCTGGTATGCTACCAATGTGGGCAGAGGTAATCCGCGTATTTATTACAATGTGATCAGGGAGGTTGAAGCCTTTGATTATGCCCAGATTTTTGTGCAATTACAGGAAAAAACGCCACCTCCGGTGAAGATTGCGATGATCGATGAACTCAGAGAAAAACTGAAAAACGTACCCGGCGCTGTGATTAATGTGAAAGACTTTGAGCAAGGTCCACCCATTGAGGCGCCAATCGCAATCCGTGTATTTGGTGAAAACCTCGACACCCTGCGCAACATTGCTACCAGCGTTGAACGACTCCTGAACGATACGGAAGGTACTATTTACATCGACAATCCCATCGCAACGGTTAAAACGGACCTCAAGATTCGCATCAACAAGGAAAAAGCCGCCGCTATGGGTATTCCTATTGCAGAAATTGATCGAATGGTACGCCTGGCCATTGCTGGTTTGCCGGTAGGGTCTTTCACGGCAGAACAGGATGGAGAAGAACATAATCTGGTGGTAACCGTGCCTAAAAGCGGCGCAACGGCTACGCTTGATGTGCTCAACCAGTTATATGTGAACAATATCCCTGGTACCGCAATTCCACTCAGTCAGGTAGCACAAACGGAATTTGAGCCCTCTCCAAATTACATCCAGCACTACGATAAAGAACGATTTACGGCCGTAACCGCCTTTGTAAAAACAGGATTCCGCTCTGCAGAACTCAATCGGGATCTGGGTAAAAAAATGGCTGAAATGGTTATGCCGGAAGGATATTCCTACAAAATGGCCGGAGAAGTGGAAAGTGCTGAACGTTCATTTGGCGGCCTTGGGCCGATCATATTGCTCACCGTATTTGGGTTACTTGCCGTATTGATCCTGGAATTCCGAACCTTCAGGAGCACTATCATCGTGTTGTCAGTGATTCCGCTCGGCATCATCGGCGCCATTCTGATGTTGCTGGCTACCGGCTATCCATTCTCTTTTACGGTAGTAGTAGGCCTGATTGCACTCATGGGGATAGAGGTGAAAAACTCCATTTTGCTGGTGGATTTCACCAATCAACTCCGGGAAGAGGGGCGCTCGCTGGACGATGCCATTCAGGAAGCCGGCGAAATTCGTTTTGTTCCCATCCTGCTTACCTCACTCACCGCGATTGGCGGCCTGTTGCCTATTGCCATTGAAGAAAACCCACTGTATTCGCCGCTGGCATACGTACTCATTGGAGGATTTATATCCAGTACCTTGCTTTCCAGGATTGTTACTCCAGTGCTGTACAAAATGCTGGCACCGAAGATTTAGTGTTTGAGTGTTTGAGTTGGGGAGTGTTTGGGTTGGCGTTGGGCTGGGTAGTCTACGGGGCAAAGCCCTATTGGAAAAGCATTTTGAATTAGGGCTTTGCCCCGTAGAC
>DLXL01000152.1:0-510 GCA_003448025.1 Saprospirales bacterium
TGTTTTATCCTTGATATTCAAGGAGTTAATCAGCTCTTTCAGCCGTTCCCTACGTGCTTCAAAAATGTCTTCCATTCGACTAAATAGCAAGCTATAGAAAAATATTTAGCTACAGCTATTGTTTTTATCATAGCTGTAGCTATACATTTGTGACAATATTAAACATTTGTGACAAAATGCAAGCAGAAAATATTTTTACATGGATCAGTGAAATGCAGCTCAAAACTGCTTTCCGGGCATGGTGGATGCAGAACTATCAGAATGACATTGTTCCATCATACCGAACCATCATCCGCACTGAAAAAAGGATTGACAATGGGCTTTCGCTCACAAAGCCTCAGCAAAAAGCCGTTCGGAGGGCAGAAGAGTTTCACCGTCACTGGCACAGCACCAATAGCCAGGCAGCATAAGAAAAGCTGCCCCGGGATCATACCAAAAGAAGGTGGTTTAAAGAAGTTCACCCAGGGGCAGCAAATTAGTGCGGTAGAGCAGTTGGTAGCTCGTTGGGCT
>DLXL01000152.1:627-17890 GCA_003448025.1 Saprospirales bacterium
TAGCTCGTTGGGCTCATAACCCAAAGGTCGCAGGTTCGAGTCCTGCCCGCGCCACCAGTAAGATGTGTAATCGGGATCCCGGCGCAAACGAGCCCGGGATTGGGGGAGGCGGTAGAAGCGGTCTCCCCCACCTCTTAGTCATCGATTTTTGGCAATTGTTGTATTCAAATCCCCTCCGAAGCAATTTGGAGGGGGCTTCAACAGGCCAAATCAATCATAAAGAAGCATCAGGAAAATGCGGAGTACGCGCCCGGACTCGACGAAATGTTGCCCGGGCGCCTAAAAGGTGAATCAAAGCCGCTTTTCATGAGATTTCTACGGTATAAAGCAGCCTGGACAAACGCGCCCGGGCTGCTTTAAAAACGAACTTCAAGAGCGCCGTGAAGCTCAACGATGATAGTAGTACGTCGAGTGTGGCCCCCGAGCATGGTCGGGGGCATCCTTCAAAAAAACGCTTGGCTGTGAAAAAGTAACGTCTAAACAAATCATATTATGTCACTTTCATCAGATTGTCAGCTAAAAGAATCAGATTGGGAATTCGTAAAGAAGCTAACCCGTATCGGGCACGTAAATGTACTGACCTCTCAAGTCAACATTACCTTCTTTTCGAATGATAGTATTGGCTCAAGCAATGATAAGCCCCTGATTTTTCCTCAAAACTGGAGTCTTCAATACGTATTCACGAGGCCTGGTAAAAACCAAGATCATCACCCAGTATCTCTGACTTTTGAGATACTGAAAAAATAAAAAAATGCCCCGCAGCTTGACACTACGAGGCACCTGTTTTTAACTCGGCGGGGTTGGGGTTTACGCCAATAAACTCCCCTCCCCCGCCTCAAACCTTCACAAAAGTATGTTAAATGCTTCAAATCAGCAACAATTTGCTGAACACAAATCAACCACCGTGTGGACGCAACCCTTGACTGACGATCAAAAGCGCTACTACTCCAAACACGCCGGCGAACGCCGCGTTTTTGGCTGGATCAGCGCCCTACTCCAGATAGCTCACGGCTTCCTGGCCTTCGCTGCCTGGAGTGCTGTGTTCTACTGGGTGCTATCCAGCATCCCGGGCCTGCATTTCATGGTGCCATTCCTGGCAGGTGGATCTCTGCTTGCCCTTCACGTGGTTTTTCGCACCACCTGGGAGACGTATTGGTACGACAAAAAGGACAACGATCCCAACACCGACTCACCCCTATGGCTGCCAGTGGCCATCATCGCGGTACTACTGTTCACAGAAGTGTGGGGTGCACGCAAATTCCTCGAAGCCCAGGTGAAGCCACCGGCCAAAGCCAATACAGAGCAGGTGGAAGTTGCATACAGCAACATCATTGCGGCCATCGATCAGGATTACAACCAGGCCAAAGCCAACACAGAGCAGGTGTACTCCGCCAAAATAGCCGCTGCCACCTCTAAATACGACCGGCAAATCAAAACCCTCAAGCGCCGGCAGGCATCATCCCCTGCTGAGGCCAAAAGCATCCGCAGCCAAATTGCCGCGCTGGAAGCCCAGCGCGATAATGCAGCTGCGCCAATCCTCTCAGAAAAAGCCTCAAAGCTTGAAAAGGAGCTTGATAAGGCCAACGCCCGCAAAGACCAAGAAAACGGCCGTAGAGACAAAGCCTTAGCTGATATAGACAATGGCAATGCGTCCGAAATCCAGCGGCACCTGTCTGATCTGGGCAATGTAGACACCTTCGCCTGGCTGATAAGTGTTACCCTCATGGGTATCATCAGCGCTCTTATCTACCGCATGGTAGTGATCAACGTAAAGAGCGGGATTATCCCGCTCCGTAATTACACTATTTTGGACGCCCACGGAAGCGCACCAGAGCGAATATGGACCGCCATTTCAGACGCCTTCAACCGCCGCTCCTTGCAGCTTTCTGTATGGCTACACCGTATCCTCAGCCCCAACCATGCCATTACCAGCTTCGATGGAACGGTAGTAGCCAAACCCGGAACGTACAACACTCCGGAAGGATTCTACCCCCCTACCCCTCAGGATGATGAAGCAGCACTCAGAGCCAAAGTGTTCCAGAAAGTAATGCAGGAGGCCAAAGACGGAGGCATCTTGGTAACCCCACAAATGCTGGAGAATGAATTGGCCAAGGCAAAAGCCATGAACGGAAGCTACCTCAGCTCTCCAATGTCGGGAAAGACTGAGCCTTCAGCTAAAGCTGCGCCACAGGCCGAAGGCCACACCCCTACCCCGCAGGCGCCTACACAAGAATTTTCTGATACTGATGGTTTCCTCCAGCGATGGGCCGGCCGTATGGAAACCCAAATACGTAGCTACGATCAAGCTATGAGCGAAGGCCGCGCCCTTGACGCACATGAAATCATGCGGTATTTGAATGATCGTTCAGCGCCACTAAATAAAGAGGCAGAGCGATTGGGCATAAGTTATGGCACTGATCCGTCAGATGATGAACTGCAGGTATGGAAAGTTGGAAATCCGGAGCATAAGGTTCCGCTTTCTATGCTCTCTCAGGCTGCTTTAGAGGCTTCCGATCCGAAAGACCCTAATAATACGCATATAGATTTATTTAAATCTGATTTAAATCAGATTCAACAGGATGTAAAGAATGAAGTGCTGCCATACCTCGAAAATGGCCGTGTGATTGGCGTAAAGTACCTCAAAGACGATGGCACCTGGAGCGTAATCGGAGAAGCTGCAACGGCATCCCGCCTTCGCATTCAACAGAAGTATGCGGCGCAGGAGAACCCATCGCCCAAGGTACTCAGAGGCCTGCAAAAGTGGCGTTACGCCATGCAGTTAATCCAGGATGGTAAAAAGGAAAAGGCAGACGCAATGGAGTCTGTAGTCCTCTAATCCGACAGATAACCCCTGCCCGCGCCAGGCATCTGAATCAGAACCAGATTCCTGGCAGGGTAGGGGCCACTATAAAACACGCAAACACTATCACCGGCCCCCACCAGCCCTGGGGAGTCCCTTCAGCATTTACCGTAAAGCAATTAACCAGCAGCTGCCACCAGTAGCAAGGCCATTGGCTTGTCCTTTTGCGCCGGTCTGGTGGTAGCAACTTTTGCCACCCGTCATTATGAAAAAGATACATCCATGGACTGTTGAAGAGTGGTTGGTTTTACTCGACCACTATGAGGAAAAAGGCCCTACGTTTTGCCTTCATGTATTACATGCAAAGGGGTTTAAGCACCGAACACAGGGCTCAGTAGATAACGCTGGACGCTATGCTGGATTACGATATAAAGGGCCTCGACTTGGATGTTTCAAACCTGGTCATAATCCGAATAACAAGGGCAGAAAAATGAGCCCTGAATTTTATGAAAGGGCTAAACGAACCATGTTCAAAAAAGGCCAGACTCCTGAAAATCATAAAGAAATAGGATCAGAAGTTTTCAGGTCTGATGGATACTGGCACATAAAAGTAGCTGAAAAAAGGTGGCAGCACAAGCACCGGGTTATTTGGCAAAAGCAATATGGGCCGATCGATAAATCCCAGATTCTTGTTTTTAAAAATGGAAACCCACACGATATCCGAATTGATAACCTGGAACTGATTTCCCGCAAAGAATTAGTGAAAAGAAACCGATGGGGTAGTGGCCCTTCTGAATACAGTTTGATATCTGGAAGAGCTGCCAAGTTAAGGTTGAAAAAGAGAGGATTCTCTCAAAAAATCATCAGAAACAACCCCGAATTACTTGAACTGGCAAAAGCAGAAACGCTTGTAAAAAACGCTCAACGTCATGCAAAATCTAAGTCTTAAACATAAATCTCTACTCGAGTCAATCATTGGTAAAATGTGGATGTATAAATCCACCAACTACCTGTTTACCGATTACACACACATTGGTGAATCCATCATCTTTTCTACAGATGTAAAGGCCATTACAATTGAAGTTGGCCAAATTGAAGATTTCAAAAAGGAACTACTTCCAGTTGACTCAACTCCCGCTTCATCCAGTATCTCAGCTACTGCTCAAATTCCTGGCATTGAGTCAAGTATTTTCTCTGAACTGGCTGGAGGCCTTATGAGCTCTTTTCGTGAAATCCAGGGAGCTAAAGGCACAGATGAAAAGTTCCTACAGCAAGCCATTCGTCGATCCAAGGCTAAGGTCGAAATTACCAAAGCGGTAACAGACATAGCAAAAACGGCTATTGCTGGTCAAAAACTACTTAAAACTAAATCCTAAAGCAATGTCTCTACACAACATATTTATTACCGGACAATACAAACTTGGTGGTGATTTCGATCCCCACAAACTCACCGACGAAGAGCTGGAGCAACACATCGAGCGAGTTTTCAAACAGTTGCACTCTATCTCTGTAGAGTGGCAAACTGTATGGAACCACCCTCGTAAGGCCCAAGAGCAGCAAATACTCCGCAATCAATTCCTATGGGCTTCATCAGAGCTTGAGTATGCTACTCAGGTTTGGGAAACCCGCCAAATCTCCATGCGCTAATCCACCCACCTAAATCCACGCATCACAATGTCTACACCAAACAACACATACCTGGATCCTGAAGCTCGCCGGCTGGTAGATGAAGCTGCAGCAAATACTGCCGATGTTGCCCAACGCTTAGGCCGCTCAATTTTCCGGCAAAAGCGCAATAGTCTGGTGGCAGATTGCCCTGGATGCGGAGCCAAAGACGGTTTGGAGATCGTAAATTCCGGATCCAAACAAGGAGTTTTCAAATGCTTCCACTGCGATGAAGTAAAGGGTAGGGGTGGAGCTGCCCTCCTTCAGTCAGCCTACAAAGTAGAATGGCGTGAGGCATACCGCATCCTGGCAGATATGTTTCACATCACTATCCCGGAGCCAGGCGCCCGGGCTATGAAAAACGAGTTTCAGGGCGGCGGGAAAAAGGTCACATTTCGGGATCTGCAGCTCAAGCACTCAGGCATCCCAACCGATGCGGTTACCTGGATGCAAAAGGTAGCGGAAGGGAAGTGGATTGAGCATTACCGGTATACTTCCGGCACCATGAACAACGATGGCAAATACGTGGCCATCGGCGACGATATGGTGCTGCACTACGTAGGGCTGGATGAACAGCCCATCATGTTCAAGCCCGAAAAAGCGCAGAAAGAAATCCCCCTAATCCGGGTACGCTATCAGCATCCGGACCTCCACACTGATAAAGACGGCAACCCCATCAAATACCGCAGCCCACGCGGATCCGGATCACACCTATGGCTGCCTAAATTCATCATTGAAAGCTGGAAAAAATCGGCAAAAATTGAAACCCTCTATGTAGTTGAGGGCGAAAAAAAGGCCGACAAAATGTGCCTGCATGGCATGCCTAGTGTAGGCATCATGGGCATCCACAACCTTGCTGTTGATGGTGGCATGCCCCGTGCCTTCGAGATGATCATCACCCGGTGCGAAGTGAAAAACGTGGTCTTCGTGGTAGATTCAGATTGGCAGGATATCTCCGTTAAACCCGGCAAGCCCGCCGATCAGCGTCCGTTCACGTTTTTCAAAGCCACACTCAAATTCCGGGACTACTTCTACGGCTTCCGGAATTCAGGCATCGAGCTGGGTATTTTCCTCGCAGCCGGCAACGATACGAAGTACAAGGGCATGGACGATCTGCTTACCAAGCTTGAGGCCGAAGGATTCGAAACCATCAACAAACCAGGGGCGCTCCAGGAGGATATTACCCGCTCCATGATCGACGCCAAAGGGGTAGGGGACTACGTGGAGGTCCACAAAATTCACCCCATCCGCATGAGCGAATACCAGCTCAAGCAACTTTGGGGCCTGGAATCCAATCACGAGTTCATCAAGCGGCACCGCGTAAAGCTCGCCGAAGCCGGTGAGTTCAAAATTGGTAAGCTGGTGTACTTCTACGATCGCACAGAGGAACCAGAAGGCAGCACGTTTGTAGATGTTGACCGTTTTAAGCTGGCTCAACAGATATTGCCTGAAGAGCAATTCTGGGAGGATTGCAGCTATACCACCCAGGCTGGGCGCAAAATCACTGATTACCGGTTTGATTACGATAAGATCCGCAGCTTCCTGTTCAATCGCGGATTTGGCCTCTACGAGTACAGCTCAGGCCTGTACCGCACCGTGAAAAAAGAAGGGAACTTCGTGGAGGATGTAAGCCACACTTACATCCAGCGCTACGTGGCCGATTTCTGCGATACGTTGAAAGATAGGGAGGTTGTAAAAATGATCCTACGCGGCAACACGCAGTACCTCGGGCCCAACAACCTCAATTACATGTACATGCACAATCCTGAGTGGATCCAGCCCAAGCAGGATGAGCAGATCATGATTTTCCGCAATTGCTTCTGGCGAATCACGCCTGATAAGATCGAGGAGCGCCCTTTGACAGAAATGCCTGGCACAGCCTGGCACAATCAAATCATCCAGTTTGATGCTCAATACCTCAAGGAGCCAATGCTCCAGGTAGGTCGCGATGAAAAAGGCTGGAAGCTGCGCGAGAGTAAGAGTGCACATGATTGCTACATGTATAAGTATCTGTTCTGTACTAGCATGTTCTGGTGGCAGAAATTCTACGAGCTGCGCCGCACTCCGGAAGGTATGCAGTGGATCTGCACAGTAGACGACAAGCAGCGCCTGGCACTCACTACCGACGAAGACCTGGCCAGCCTCAAAATGCACATTGTAACAAAGCTCATAGCCTGGGGCTACAAGCTGCGCGACTACCGCGATCGCTCCAACCAGCGGGCTATCATCTGTATGGATGGTCTGGAGTCAGCCGTGGGCAAATCTGAAGGCGGCTCAGGCAAATCCATATTTGCCCAGGCTACCAAACATTGCCAGCCGCTATTCTTAGTGGACGGTAAAACTGCCGATCTCAAAAACGATCGCTTTCTCTACCACGGAGTAGATGAGAGAACTAGAGAGGTGGTATTTGATGATGTTAGGGTAAATTTCGACTTCGAGCTCTTATTCAGCCAGATCACCGAATTCATCCGTGTAAAGCCCTTCCAGGGCGCACCCATTACCATACCCTCACCGGTATTCACCATCACTACCAATCACGCCATACGCGGCGATTCTACCAGCTTCAGGCGCCGGCAGTACATGCTCGGGTTTTCCAATTTTTTCAATGAGCACCGCAACCCACGGCATGAGTTTGGCCACACGCTGTTTGATGATTGGGATAAGCCACAATGGAACCTGTATTACAACCTGATGGCAACTGCCATCCAGGTGTACATGCAGTATCCAGACCTGGGCCGATTCTCCATCGAGTCTGGCGATATCACCCGCCGCAAGCTGCGCCAGCAAATAGGGGAGGACTTCCTCGAATTTGCCGATCTGTACTTCACTGCCGGGTACATGCTCAATAAGGTCATCGTAAAGGAGCGAATCCTGGAGGATTACCTCAGCCAATTCCCGCACGACCGGAAGTTTATGGATGTGCGCCGAATAAAAGAGAAGGCAGAGCTATACGCCAAATATGCCGGCATGGATTACACCGCCCCCGCCAAAGGTGGAGATGGCCGCATTAAATCCAGCGGCATGGAATTCATCTGCATTTCCGACAACAAGCTGGATGCAGCTGCAAGCCTGGCCGACAAAATCTACCTGGGCACTGCAGTACAGAAAACAGAACCAACGCCATTCGGCTAAGGCCGGAAGTGGGGTGGGGGGACATATAGTAATAATCTCTTTTTGTTCTTTATACAAACCACCCCTACCCAAAAAAGTAGAAAACCTCTGGACTTTTGGACTTTTAGTTGTAAATGATTGAAAATCAATCTTTTGTCAAGTCCAAATAAAGTCCAAACAAGTCCAAAAGTCCAAAAGTCCAAAACAGGGCATTATAAAGTCCAAATAAAGTCCACTGTTTGGACTGTATTTGGACTCAATAAAATCATTGAAAATCAACGAATTAGAAACACAAACCGGGCGAAAGTCCAAAAGTCCAGTCCACTTGCCTGTTTTTTAGGGTAGGGGGGTATCTGGAAAAATCATTCACCACAAACGCACTCACACAATGAAAAAAGCAACCATCAACCTGCACTACTCCATTGAAGTACAATGGGATCCAAACTCTGAAGCATTTCAAAGAACACTGGAGTCTTACCAACATTTTATTCATCCTGGAGCCTATGAGGAAACAGTAATTATTCAGGCAGTTCAACAGGCTTTCCGATGCGGTGCTGATAGATTAATAGAAGGTGTTGGTTTTGTAAAATGCGGCGGAGCCTTGGAAAATGAAACACTGTATTCAGGGATTGACATTGATGATGATGATCCAGAGCCAATTATAGAAGTAGAGTACCAATGAACACTGAACTTGAACTATACGCAGCATTCCAGGCTGTTTGCTCCCTGGATACCCGGGACATCCAGCCCACCATTCGTTTGCCGGCACACCTTACTCCGGCGCCGCACATGGAAATCATCAACCCAACTCTTTTTATAACCACAGCCCTAAACAGACTCTCCGGCAGCAGCCCCCGTTTGCGGGGTATTTCCGAGAGAATGTTGAAAGCTGCAATCAAGGTTCTAAATGTCACAGATATTGATAACGGAGCCGATTTTTAAACGGCAAGACACTCAAGTCATTTTCATTGAAAGAGCCAATATGCTACGGGAAATGCGCCGTAGAAGGGTTGCAAAAAGAAAGTTGAAAAAGGTGCCGCTTTTTGCAGTAGAAGAAATGCAAACCGAATTCCCAGGCTACACTTACGATGATTTTGTCGCAGACGTAACCCGTAAAAGCAGAAAAGGAAAGTCATTCAGGAGACCTAAAAAAAAGGCATTTGATTGGCCAAGGATTTATGAGGAACTACCTGATTTAGTAAGCAAAATGTTCAACAGAAAGCCAACTTCATTCTGCCTGAAAATGAAGGTAAAATCAAATCATGGTGACTTTGTTTTTCTCTTGGTGAAAGTTCATAGCATTTACCGTGGTGATTATGGTGATAGCAAACTGAGAACTGAAACGCTCATCAAACTACTTCAAGGTAATATCAAAGACTTTTTACATCACCCTGCGGTAATGTTTTGGGAGCAAAACAATAACCTAAACAACACTTAAATCATGGCAAAGCAAACCACACCAGAGCATGAGGTTGTATTGACCTATAAGGCTGGTCCGAAATTCATCCAATACAAAGTGGGCGGCGTATTAGCGCTGCTCATGGAAGTAGATGGCGTATTAATTGAATTTCCCATCTACGGCCAGGCATACCGTACCATTCAGGATCAATTCACCATTGATGTGGTGAAGGAAGAGAGCACATACAACATTATCCAACTTGTCAAAAAACCTTTAAAATGAAAGAACGTCCAATCCTTTTCAGCGGCCCTATGGTGCGGGCCATTTTATTTGACATCAAAACAAAAACCCGTAGAGAAGTAAAAAAACTTTTAGGGTTTGGTCAAATAACACAATTTGGGCAATCAGACACCAAAGGTTTTGATTGGCATTTTCGCGATAAACAAGGCCGATGGCATGATATAAGTACAGAAAAGTTATTGAAAGCAAATCCATACGGCCAACCCGGCGACCGTCTTTGGGTCCGCGAAACATTTGCAGAAGTTGGATGTATAGGCAAGCCAATAGACTGGTTTGAGTACCACTATAAAGCCGACTATACAGATGGAATTTATACGGGATATGCAGATATGTGTTTTGATAGGTGGAAACCGTCTATCCACATGCCGCGAGAAGCGTCTCGAATCATGCTAGAAATGACAGATGTAAGAGTAGAGCGTCTACGGGATATTACTGATTCAGACGCAATATCAGAAGGCATTGAATCATTCAGGCCTGTTCCTGGTGATGGACCGCCTGAAACTAGATACAGGGATTACACAGCTGAGGAAAAATTCAAGCACGGAAAAACGGTCAGAAAGTACCAGCACTACACACCGCGACCATCATTCTTTTCACTATGGGAATCTATTAATGGGAAAGATTCAGTGATCTCTAACCCATGGGTTTGGGTCATCACCTTTAAACGCTTGTAGCCATGCCAATACGCAAATCAGATTATCACCCCGATTGGTCCCGGATCTCTCTTGAGGTCCGGGAAGCAGCCGGCTGGAAGTGCGAGTGGTGCTCCGTTCCAAACAAGTTGGTTATCCGGCGTGGTCAGGGAGATGACTGGCAAGAAGTTGCTTACACCAGAGCTGATCTTGAAAGCGAATGGGAACCCACCCAAAACATGACCTGGGCACGGCTAAAATTCCATGGCCTTACCCGGGTTGTGCTCACCGTAGCACACCTGGACCGTAATCGCGACAACAACGAAAAGGAAAATTTGGCGGCACTCTGCCAGCGCTGCCATCTTAGGCACGACATTCATCAACACATCCGCAACCGGCGCTATGGTAGATACCATGACCGGGAGCATCAACTTAAACTTAAACTTTTACAATGAAAATTGGATAAAAAGCATTGCTGGATGAATCAATTCCAGTAAAAATCGTAGGTAAAGTAAAATGGGAAAATCCATTTAGCGCATTAAATAAAAAGGGCATAGACCTTATTGTTGAAGATGAAAATGGAAAGCAATGCCAAGTTAGACCTCACAGATTATCAGTATCCGCATAACTGGTTCGCCCACAACGGGCGTGACGCATAGCAGCTAACTCACCTCCTCCCGACGCGGCTCACAAAATCGCGTCGGGAGCTTATCACCACACTCAAAATTTAAAAATCATGCAATCAGATTTAGCAATAACACACTTTCACTCTTTTATAATAAAAGGAGTAACAAACCTGAAAACAGATAAAACAGGATGGCGAATCGTTGGTATTTGGGGGGATGAAGAAAAAGGAGAGGGTAATCGTATTGGTCCAACATTTGATGAAGATCAACTTGCTGAATGCGAAGCACTGGTAGATGAACTTGAAAAAACATACGGGTTGCCCGTCCTTATAAAAACGATCATTGCTCATTTTGAGCCTCCCGCATGTAAAGGAGATTGTGGAATGAACTACTGCGATGAAAACGGATGCACTGAAAGAAAACGTGTTTTAACAGATCCCATTCCACCAGATTTTTATCATTCTTAAATTGAAATTTTACATGGAACACTCTCAATTCATAGAAGACTGGGGCCTTCCCATAATTGTCGTTTTGGTCTTCCTAGCCGGAATTGTTATAGGTTTAAATCTTTCAGTTTACTTAACCAAAAATGATGATGAGCATGGCTAATGATTATTCACAATTTGGACTTGATACCGAAAAGCGCTCTCACGACCCGGGTAAAAAGCAAAGAGAATGGTGGTGCCTTTGGTGTATCAACTATGTAAAGCGAGGTTTTTATCTCTGCTTTAGCAACTGGTGCATTTGTGAACATTGCACTATAGATTTGTTGGATAAATGGAGATCTGGAGAAATAACTCCTATTGCAGATCAGACATGCTTCAAGTGTAGCTCTAATGGAAAAGATTGTTTCCAAACCAATGAGGATTTATCTACAGTTTTGTACATATGTACCGATTGTTTGAAATGGTCTGAAGAAACTTTGTTCTCAGATGATTCTCCACCAGTTCAAAGATTTTTGTTTCATAACTGAAACTGCAGGCCCGGCACACCACCGGGCCTGTCCTATTTCCTGCCGTACTCCATAGGCCACCTTTGGTGGCATGAAGGCCTACCAGATCAGAACTTACTACCCCACGCATACCCAAAGCGTGTTTACGGCAGTAGATGATAATCACAACATCATATTCCAGTGCTGTATCCTTGAGCTGCCTTGGAAAGACAACGAGCGCAAAATCAGCTGCATACCGGAGGGCATTTATCCTGTGGTAGAGCGGCGCACCGATAAGTTCAAGCGCCACTACCACATTCGCAATGTGCCAGACCGCAGCTTCATACTCCAGCATCCAGGCAATTTTACATCCCAAATAGAGGGTTGTCAGTTACCCGGTGAGCGCTTTCAGCATCTAAATAAGGATGTCATACCAGACATCATCCAAACACGCTCCACGCTTGATCGTATGCTGCGTGCCCTTGGAAAAGAGTACACACTCTACATCACGAGCTTCAGCCAGCCCGCTTTCCCTCACCAGGTATCACCTTCCAAGTTCTGGGCAGGGCAGGTTGTTTCCCTACACGCATCCAAATAAGCACCATGGCGGCCAGTATTGCATCATCACCAGATTCTCCGGCATACAATCAAGACGATCTCTACGTCACCATAGAAACCGACCTGCAAACTGAAGCTGCCGGAAATGTAGAAATCGTACTTTCTGCCACCGGGCCTTCCATTGGGGAAGAGTTTCTTTTGGAGTGGGGCGGCAATAGCATCACATTCACCGTGGCTGCCGCTACCAACAGCCAGGCTACAGCATGGCCAACCAAAGGAGGAGAAACCCTGGATGAATACGCTATCAGGGTAGGGGAGGCATTTAGAGAAAACTATCTGCTTACCCAGCACTGGGATGTAAGCGTCACTGGTTCCACCGTAGAGATCACGCTCAAGGTTTCCGGAGCTATGGATATTACCGTTACAGAAAATCTTACCAATGTAGCGGTCACAGTTGTAGATGGTGTAGATAATGCAGAGCCAAATCTTACTGCATTGGTAGAGCTTTGGCAACAAGGCGCCACATTCACAGACGATCAGCGCATTACTACGCTACAAGCCACCTATTCAGCACTTGGCCAGGTTAATATCAATTTGAGAGAGCTGTTTCCGGTAAATCCTAGCCTTCCAAATACTGCACATATTGGCCTTCCTATCATTTTTTCATCATGGCTGCGTGGCGTAGCCTCCAATGCCTATTGCCCATATTACCTTCGGGTGGCAGATAAATATGGAGATCCGCCTACTCCGGAGGCCCTGGTAAAGTCAGATACTTATATAGCCCTGGAAGGGTCCACATCAGCAGATATGGAGCCTGGGATCCCACTTAATTTTTACGTCAAAATTCTGCACAACTACCGCCGTGCAGATGGAGGCACTTTCTACAAACCGATTGCCGAAGGTCAACCAGATTGGCTTTACGTGCTTACACTCACCGAGATCACTGGCTGTAACGTAGAATTTGATATACAGTGGGATAATGGCGATATTACTACAGAGACCTATTCAGGCACCGCATTCACCATGGAGGCCAACAAGGTATACTACATCCGTAGTACCCCAATGACCTTCAATTTCACAGCACCTGCAGTAGGGGCATTGCCATGGTATATCACATTCAGGCTATTTGGCGATGGAGAAGGCGCACCTGTCACCATTGCAGAGGTAAATTACAAGGCTGTTTTTTCCGGAGACTGGGAACAATATATCTTGTTTGCAAACGGCCGTGGAGGATGTGAAAGTGTACTAATGGCAGGAAAGGCTACTACTGGCATTACCGCCAGCCGTGAAACATCCAGGCAAGCCCGCTCCATTGAATTCAACCTTGCAGATGGTGAAATAATATCCTCATTTTCAGAAGCCCAAAAGGAATACAGTCTTAATACCGGTTGGATTCCACGTTGGTATGCTGATCACCTGCGCCAATTACTCCTGGGCGATATTTGGCTTATTGATAAACCAAATAAGCGCTTCATTAAAATGCTCTGTACTTCAGAATCCGTAGCTTCCAGGGATGATGAAATGTTACACTCTGTATCCATCAAACTTAAATCAGCCTGGGTAGATCAGGCAGCGCTTGTATGAGGTGGGCTATTGAACTTCCTTCCGGTGAGTTTCTGGATACTCCAGACAACTTCTCGCTCAGCTTCGAGCTGAACAACCAGGTGTTTAGCACCTCAGATACCTCCGGGTTATCCGGCAGCTTTACATTCCCGGTAGATGTAGTGCTTACCAAGCGCATGAAAACCCAGTTGGGGTTTCCTAATCGCGTAGATTCAGCCTCCAGAGTCAGCACTATTGAAAATTGTTGGGTATTGGCAGGAGGAGTAAGGCTGTTCCTTGGCACCCTCAAGGTCATTGAATCCGGCCAGCGCTCTGCCAAAATATCCATCATATCCAACCCGGTTGCCAGCCTTAAAGATACTAGGCTTCCCGAGCTGGATCTGGAAGGAAACAGAAATGTAGCGCCAGCCACCTGGCCAAACTACATGAAACAAACCGTGGATTCGCCTGAAGACTACGACCACATTTTTATGCCGGTGTACAACGATCAGGATGGCCAACCAGGATTCAACGATTGGGATGTCATACTGGAGGAGTTTGCCATCACTACTTGTACAGTTACTCCCTTCGTTCGGCTGGATTATCTGCTCACCAGGATATTCAGGGTTACAGGTTGGCAGTTCTCCAACCAGTTTCAATCCGGAAGCCTGGAGCTAGGCCGGCTGTATGTATTCAATAACGTAGATAGCAAGGTCGTTACAGACAATGCTACACCTATACCAGAGCTTCCAGACTCCTTTTCCTTAAATCAACACCTGCCGGATATCACCTGTGCAGAGTTCCTGAAGAAACTCATGGCACAATGGGGCCTTGGCTTGTTTTACAACGTATTCACCCGCCAAATAGCCATCATTCCGCTAAAAACCATACTCACCAAAGCTGCCCGCCACAATTGGACAGCCTATGCCATCAATGATGAATTAATTGCAGATCCAGCAGATGTACCTGGTTACTACAACTACGATCAGGCTACCCGCATACCAGCTGAAGCACCGGCCGTAGAAGATGTGCAGCTTATCCGCACTGTTACAGAATTCAACGATCTTTCTCCCCTTGCTGCAGGATATTACTACATAGAAACCAATAGCGTACTCCATTACACCAAAGGCAATGTGAACGATATTGTGAATTACCGGCTTGTGCATAGAGGCATCAGAGTAGGATCTGGATCAGATTATCAGGCCGGCATGGACGCCATATGGGATCAAATAGAAGCACATGCCTGGGCTGGGGAGTTTACCGGCTACGTGGCAGAAGGCGCCGAGTACAAGTTTCAAAAGAATGATTACCCGGTAGCCCTTATGTTTTACCGCGGCCTTCAGGATGTTATCAGTGGCGGCAATCGTTCGCCATTATGTGGCAATAGTGTTTGGCTCGATGGTATTGGCACCCCTGGAGACAAAGCCAAGCTCACTACTGGTGGAGTAGAGGTAGGCGAAGCCCAATACAGCCTCAATTGGCATGGCCAGTATGGGCTCTACGAGCAGTGGCACAAAAAATGGTCAGAAATGCTTCGAATTGGCAAGCACTGTACCCAGACATTCATCTTACCATTATCCATCATTACCGACTTTTCCTTTTCCGACAAGGTTAGGGTAGGGGAAATGGATTTTTTCATCAAACGCCTGCGCATCAAAAAGCTGCTTTCTAAAGGCAGAGTAGAGGTGGAGGCATCACTCATTACTGTTATATGAAAAAACTATGTATCGCCCTGGTGGCCTGTTGCCTCATTTTTGCCGCTTGCCACAAAGACACTGATCCCAATCCGCCAAGTCTTGAGGGTGGAACCTGGGTAAACCTTACAGGATCCATAAATCCGGATTGGCACTACCAATTCGACGATGGATTGCTTACTCAATCCTACGTGGTAGCAGGCACTACTATTACCACCCTAACGTATCCTTATGCCCTCAGGGATTCGCTTATTGTCATAGGTGGTGACACAAACAATCCACCCAGGGAGTGGGCTTATTCATTTGAATGTCATGATGTACTGCGCATTACAGAGCGCAATCAGGTACTCAACCGAAGGTTCTGGCTTAAGCGGGAATAAACAATTTGTAACTTTGAAACAAAAAGTTCTCTGAAATACAAAGTGCGGCGTTATATTTGCTGTACAACGGGCGTTTCGTTCACGCTTTATTAATCATTAACGCCACTTATTTATGAGAGCTGTATCTATTCCAGTTCACCCGTTATCTGCACGGGCACTGGCCTATGAGTACGGTCCGGGTTCAATCGTAATGAACAACCAGGATCCACTGTTCACCTTCCTTACCTGTTCGCCACTACGAACACGGATATCCAGAGGGTCTGATCTATTAACCAGCCAGGTCACATTTCATGTTAATGATGATTTGGCGCTGCATCTCCAGCAATACGATTGGCAAATTGGCTCGGCGCTGCTGCGTATGCACAAGCGCGAGTTATGTCAGTTTGCAGCGGCGGCCGTAGCGCTTCGACACCAGGGCGGCGCCAAAGATGCGCTCTACTTATGGCTTAAGATGCGGCAGGTTACGGAAGATGAGTACAGCCTGGAGACAGCCTACAAACTCTGGCAGCGCTTTGGCTGGAAATTATCTACCGAAAAAAGCACTACTTTTTTTGCCCAAACACGCGGCAAGGCGGCAGAAGCTTTGGACAAAAAAAGAGCCATCGTGCCAAAGCCGGTACAGCGTATCAATCCAACCCAACTTACACTTACCCAGATTGAAGTAGAGTTGGCAGCCAACAGATTTGTTGGCGCTCTTCGCCAATGCTTCAGGCGCAGCCCTCGCAAAACAGCCTACCATGCCCGCATATACTATTATGCTACCTATGCCGGTATGCGTTCGCACATAGAAGTAGCCAAAGCTTTGGGCATACCTCGCACCAGCGTGAGTTATGCCATACGTACCATCAATGCTCAGGCCTCACACAACATTACCCTGAGGCGTATGCTGGCCGATGCCCTACCAGATTCGGAGGAGAAGCCGGCACCTTCGCTGCATGTATGCAACATTGCACGTAATTCCTCGGCCGTGCCAGGCAATACCCGGATCAATCAAAGCAATCGCTTTAATAGATCCCAGGGATCTGGATACACAGCCAGACTGGCATTTGGTACCTAATGTTGACTCGCTTGACTTTGCTGCAGGCAAATCTGCCTATTCATTTGGGCAGAAGCAGTTATCCGGCAGGGTATCAGACAATACCCCTACCACCGAAGAGGCTGGCGATTACTTCGAGTATCAACTAGATGCCAAGCTGCGCAACATTCACATAGATATGGAAACCCTGCGGGCAAAGCTCCGCAACCGGGCATTCCATGTCTATGTAAAGTATTACGATGACTCAGAGCGCGTATTCCCATACATGCGCCTTGCAGCCAAAGGCGATTCAGGAGAAAAGCCGGGCACATTCCAGGGTTATACCCTGGCCGGATCACTACGCTCTGCGTTCCCAGCACCATTTATAGGCGCTACCCCAACCATCAACGATGGTTTGCCTCCGGCAGGTTCTGACTCAGATGCCGGCGAAGTGCTGAAAGAGGTAGTTACCACCTCATCCGCATCAGCCACCTTTACGCTGCCTGCAGGCGCTCTGCTGGCGGCTGTATCCATTCGTAGTAATCAAGCGCAAACCGTATCCGTAGGCCTTAATTCAGGTGGGGATGAGCTTGGCGGGCCACAATCTTTG
>DLXL01000152.1:18024-19313 GCA_003448025.1 Saprospirales bacterium
CTTGGCGGGCCACAATCTTTGGCCACCAACGAGGGCCACACATTTGCCCAATCATTCAGGGCATACACAGATACCACATTGCACTTTAGCGGGCTGGCTGGCAGCAATTCCATTGAAGTATGGTATGTGCTTCCTGGAGCAGGCGATGTGGTAATCATCAGTATTACAACCTCCGATCCAGACTATGAATACTCCATCCCTGAAGGAGTCCTGCTGGGTGCCGTTTGTGTGCGTGGATCCGCAGCGCAAACCGTATCTGTAGGGCTCACTTCAGGTGGTGAAGAGCTTGGCGGGCCACAATCTTTGGCAGCCAACGAGGGCCACACATTTGCCCAAACACTCCGCACTTATGCGGCTACACCCATCTTTATTTCCGGCTTGGCTGGGAACAACTCAATTGAAATTTGGTATTATCTATGACACGCACACGCATTATTCTCATCATGCTTTTGGCATTTCTGGCCTTTGCTGGCCAGGCCCAAAGCCAATCTACTGACACCAAGGATGTCCAAATTGCCCGCAAAAAACTCCGGGTAGGCCTGGACACCGCCAAGTACGTCACCAGCACAACCCATACGGTCAATTCCGGATCTACACACCGCATGATGCCAACGGCCAAAGCCGTTTACGATGCCATCATTGCACTCGGAGGTGGCGGCGGTGGCGGTGGTGGCCACATTATACTCGACGATGATAATGTAATGGACCAGCGGGCAGGTCTTAACTTCATTTCAACACCTACAGTCTCCGCTGACCTCACCGATGATGCGGGAAACGATGAAACAGAAGTACGGTTAACTGTGCCTAATGACGCTATTACTGCAAATCAGATTGCTGCCAATGCGGTGGGGAATAGCGAACTGGCCGCAACAGCAGTGACGGCAGGCAGCTATGGATCAGCCACGCAGGTGCCTACATTCACGGTAGACGCAGATGGCCGCTTGACGGCTGCCGCCAATGTGAATATCACTACCGGCACTAATTACCAGACTTTTCGGGATGGCGGCACCAATATGACCCAGCGCCCAAATGCCAATTATGTAGATGGCTCTATTGTAACATTCACCCTGACGGATGATGCGGCGAATACGGAGACAGAAGTGTCTGCCGGTATAGCCGCAAATTCTATTGGCACTTCACAAATTGGCACCGATGGCGTAGGCAGCGATGAACTGGCGGCTGATGCCGTTGGTCCAAGTGAGCTGGCCGCAACAGCGGTGACGGCAGGCAGCTATGGTTCTGCCACCCAGGTGCCTACATTCACGGTAGATGCTGATGGCCGTTTGACG
>DLXL01000152.1:19643-19848 GCA_003448025.1 Saprospirales bacterium
TACTGGCCAAATTGGCACCGATGGGGTAGGTAGTGATGAAATATCAGCCAATGCAGTAGGCGCAAGCGAGTTGGCAGCAACTACCGTTACAGCGGCCAGCTATGGATCTGCTACACAGGTGCCTACATTCACAGTAGATGCTGATGGCCGTTTGACGGCTGCCGCAAACGTGAATATTACTACAGGCACAAACTACCAAACGTTT
>DLXL01000094.1:0-232 GCA_003448025.1 Saprospirales bacterium
CTAGGCTTCCCCAGTCTGGTGATCGTTCGGCCATCCTTCCTGTTAGGCAACCGGACAGAATTCCGGTTAGGCGAAAAAATAGGCATTTTCCTGGCTCAGTTGCTCAGGCCCATCATTCCCAAACGTTATCGGGGCGTTCAGGCATCAGCAGTTGCCGCAGCGCTTATTTCCGCAGCCAACCGAAAGGTGGAAGGGGTACTGGTGCTGGAGAATGAGGAGATATGATTTGCGA
>DLXL01000094.1:511-4359 GCA_003448025.1 Saprospirales bacterium
CCATTCGCAAATCGCAAATCGGAAATCGCAAATCATATCTCCTCATTCTTATTCCTTCACCAGCACCGAACTGCCCAAGGTTCTTCCCTGTACATCTGTTACCTGAATCCAATATTGTCCCGGGGCGAGGGATGGGCATTTCAATATGGTTTCTTGTCCTGTGAAGTGGAGGGATTGCAGGATTTGTCCCGTGCTGTTGTACAGATTCACCCGCTTGTTCCCTGCGCTGGCTTTTTTCAAGCGCACACTGGTTTGATCTTTGACCGGATTGGGCCAGATTTCCAGACTTTGTTGCGTGCGGTTATGGCCAGGTTCGTTGATAGCAGACATGAGTGGACCATCAAACAAGGTATGCCAGGTGGTATTGGTAATAATTGGGGCATTGAAATCAAAATAGATCGCGGCGTCGTTTTCGATTACACTTCCCAGTGGTAGATTGGGTTGCTGGGCGATGCGGAACTGCACAAAACCATGTGATGCCGGTTCATTGATATTGGAATCTGGCAGAAGGATATTTTTGAACATGAAGGTAATCACACCCTCACCGCTCAACGACCAGGTATAAGGATGGCTGCTGGCACCCGGACGAACGCTGGCAGGGTCCAGGAAAGCCGATAATGTATCCCGGATCATCACGTTAAAGGCCGTATCGGTACCCGTGTTCTGGAACCGAATCAGGTATTCCAGTTCCTGTCCGGGCCTGATGTTGTGGTCTTCGCCCACACCGGTAGGGAAACCTTGTTTGTCGTTGGGATCAAAAGCACCGATATTAGAAATACAAGTTTGATGATAAGATGGGCTGCTGCCATTCACCGGGAATTGATTGATAAAGCCCAGACTTTCAAAACCGCCGCATCCTTCCTCAAAGGCCAGCGCCAGATAGGAGAACGGGTGCCCCGGCTCCTGCATGGACTCTATGCGCCAGGTGCTGCCGTTGGCGTCGTAATCCAGGAGAATAGACTCGCCCGGCGCGTAGGATTTTTGGCCGGTAAACAACACCACATCGTCTTCAATAATGATGTATTCCAGGGTGCTGGAGGGCGACTGGCCGGTGTTTTCAAGTTTAAATTGCACCAGCGTATCCTGGCAGGTCACACTGGCTTCAATATTGGCGCCCGACCAGTTGGGGGTAGGGGTACAAAGCGTGTCCGGGAAAATATGGGCACTTATGCAATGGGTTTGCCCCAGTACGGTGGAATCACAGCTGACATATACCGTCAGGTTGAAATCGCCACAATCACCATTATTGACATCGCCTAGATAAAACCGGTAGACATTATTACCCAAAGAGTCATAAGGCTGGGCTGAAGAGATAAAAGACAGGTATTCATCCAGCATCACATCCACCCAGGCACTATCCGCAGGCTCTGTGCCCTGGTTACAGTAGTTGATATACACGGTATTGTTGAAGCACCGGCGCAACATGGGCGCTGCCACATTTACCGACATGAGCGGGCATTCAGCCAACGGCAGGGCCACGAAAGGAACCGTATCGCTACCCATTGCCAGGGTCGCCTCTACGGTTTGAACGGAATCGCAAAGCGACCACCAAAGCGCCTGCGGGGTACGGGCTGTTACCGTATATACGGCGGTATCGAGATAAAAGGTACAGTAACCGTTCGCATTGGTGGTGCCGTAGTAATCTTCTTCACCACTCACCGTAATATTCCAGTTTTTCAAAGGCTCCTGTGCGTCCGGCGTGCTGCAATCGAGGTCTGCATCGCGGTTTACGGTAGCGTGGATGTAGGCGCCGGATTCGGTGGATTTGGTGGATTTTAGAAAAATATCACTGATATTTCTAATAAAAAGATATCCATCTTCGGACACATCAAGATTTTGATAATCAAGATTTTTAAACGCTATTTTGGGATCTACCGGAATGTTATACCAGCTCATACCCATGTCTACACTTGTAGCAATTTGACTGTATAAAGGGAAATTCCCTATTGAAAAATCTATAAGAAAAAGATGTCCAAGCCTGTTGGACCTTAGCATGCCTTGGAAGAAGTTTGATGGACTCAATTGGTAATGCCATGTTGTTCCACCGTCTGATGAAATCGCCAGTTTGTAGATCTGCTGTTGGTCCGATCCAAGGCAAATAAGATTGCCATGCTGGTCTGAAATCATTCGAAACACAATATCCAGCTCAAAATTGGGTAATTTTGACCAGGAAACACCATTGTCAGTGCTTTTCCAAATACCCGAGAAGCTAAGTGTGGAATCAACTCCAGTAACAAACAGATCTCCTGTCGGTAAATGCTTAACAAAGTAATGATGATAAATGCCTGCTAAAGATAATCTCCAGGACCCATTTAAACTATCCATGATCCAAAGCGAATCGGCCACATTCATAGCGAGGATTCCACCGGTGTCTTCCGATATAGCGGATAGTGAATAAGTACGGGTTCCCGGAAGCGTAACATTCTGAAAAGTCTGCCCCCCGTTGGAGGTAAGCCATGTGCTGTCTCCCAACTGAACCGCAAAGCTGTCCTGGTTAATGACTGCAAGTGCATAACTCGAACTAATGACATCTGATAGATCTGCTAGTACTTTGGTCCAGTTATCACCGCCGTTGGTAGTGGTCCAAAAACCAGATTCTGTAACGGCATAATAAGCATTGGCATCAAAAGCCTTGAATGCTTTAATGTCGGCTGCATGCATCCCGGTGGCAGAAGCTTGCCAGTTTTGTCCATCATCAGAAGATTTTGCCAAAAAGCCCTTAGAATATCCCAATAAATCACCATTATTCAAAGGGAAATTGGTAGCAAACTTTACGGGTTGATTCAATGAGGCAGGAAGCTCTGTCCAGGTGATCCCATCGTCTGTAGACTCATACAATTTAACCCTTTTAATAGAGCCTGATGTGGAAGGAGTAAAGACGGAGGTTGTTATCAATAATTTTTGATTGTTTCCTTGTGTGATACTTTGTATTTGTTCATTGGCGAATGATAATTCCCAGTTGCTCCCGCCATCAGTAGAACGATACATTGCTACGAAACCATCCGACTTTTTGATACAAAAAATACTGCCATTTTGATTTATACTATGAATACCTTTAGCCACCGGGCAGGTCCCTTCCGCCCAGGTGGCGCCGTCATCAGTAGTGTAAATAAATTTATGGTATGTATTGGCGCTTATTAGGGCGTGCCCATTGTTAGATACACTCAGGTAGGAGGCCAATGGATTGACTATTTGGGAATTGCTTGCAATGGTCAATTGCCAGGTTACTCCCTGGTCTGTAGAGCGATACAAGCTACTGGCGTATATTCCTAACAATGTACCTGAAGGCAACTCAAATACTTTCTGCAGTTGCACATTGCCGTTTTGAAGCGTCCAGCTGGCGCCGTCGTTGTTGGAGATGTATAACTTTTGGACCCATACAAGATTGTCTTGATCCCAATTCTCCCAAAGTTTGTAAAAAAGGCCTGAGTATCCGACAGTCAGATATTCATTCGAACTGTCAAGCGTATCTATATCACTTACGGTTATCTTATTCCAGGTAACCCCATAGTCATCCGATCGGAATATTTTATGTGTAAATAAAGCATAAACTGTTGAGGTCTGAGTTGGAACAATTACGGCCTCCCCTCCTTCAGGACCTTTTACTTCCTCCCAATAAGGGGTTTGTGCCAATAGATTGCCGGATACACATAAGATCAGGAAAAGCACCAGGTACGTCTTCATCATGCAGAAAATAGGTTTTAAATTAAATGGTGGGTCAAAGATCATAGTGGCCAGGGGGTGTTTCAAAATAAAAAAAGCCTTGATGTCGAAATAAATATTTTTTAAATAATTGATAATCATTTATTTAATTTTAATTTTGTCGAATAAAAGTCAGAATGATTTAT
>DLXL01000195.1 GCA_003448025.1 Saprospirales bacterium
AGACCCAAACGTGGCGCTCTATACAGGGGCAATTCCGGACAAAAAATTCCTTTCCAATTCCTTTGACCACAGTGCGCCGAACACCGATTTGCCGATGATCAAAGATCGGGAACAAAGGTGTGTTACCTTTGATCCTGCCGGTAATGCCTGGTGGCTCAATAGAAGCCAAATTTGCCATGACGGTGCGGCCACAAAAACGAAAACAAAGTTCCCTTTTGACGGCTTTGCACTGATTTGTGACCGCAACGGACGTTTGGTCAGCGTTGATGAAAAGGGGTTGCACCGTTTCGACCCGGCCACAGAGACAAGCCAGCATTTCCCTTTTGAAAAACCACAAAAGCGGCTGTCGGAAAACTCCCGTTTTCTTTTCGAAGACAGCGAAGGTGCGATTTGGATTTTTGGCCTGGAGGGTTTGATATGCGCAACGCCAAGCCAG
Organism: Saprospirales bacterium; assembly: GCA_003448025.1. Lineage (GTDB taxonomy): Bacteria > Bacteroidota > Bacteroidia > Chitinophagales > Saprospiraceae > M3007. Next base: position 437 of record DLXL01000195.1, read on the forward strand.
GACGGGTATCGCTATGAGCAGTACCTGAACAACCCCGCCAACCTCCATTCCTTGTCCATTAACACGGTGCTGTCGGTTGCCGACGACCCGCTGGAACCCAGGCGCTACCTATGGGTGGGTACCAAAGGCGGCGGACTCAACCGCCTCGACAAACAATCGGGAAAATTCAAAAAATACACCACAGAGCAGGGATTGCCAGACAATGTAGTATATGGTGTTTTGTCGAGTCTCACGCCAAATCCCGCATCAAAAGATAGGGAAGCTTTTATTTGGCTGAGCACGAACAAAGGGCTTTGTCGCTTCAACGTACGGACAGAAAGCACTAAAAATTTTACGATTGCGGATGGATTGCAGGACAATGAGTTCAACAGTGGCAGTTATTTTAAAACCAGGAATGGTTATTTCATTTTTGGCGGCATCAATGGCATCAATATTTTCCATCCCGACAGTCTGCGCTTTAATAAAAACCTGCCCCAAACCCAAATAGTCGGCCTGCAGGTCAATAATCAGAAGATGGAAATTGGGCAATTGGCAAATGCTGATTTTGGGACCAATAATTCAGTTTCCCGGTACCATGAAATCATCCTTGATTACAAACAAAACCTGCTCAATTTTGAGTTTGCAGCACTCGAATTTACCAATCCGGCACAAAATCAGTACCGCTACCAACTCGTGGGCGTGGACAAAGACTGGGTATCGCTGGGCAATAAGAACAGTATTCAATTCGCCAACCTTGCCCCCGGGAGCTATACGTTTAAAGTACTGGGCAGCAATAATGATGGCGTGTGGAGCGAGCAGCCTGCCGAACTTCGTTTTACCATCCGACCACCCTGGTGGGCTAGCTGGTGGGCTTATGGATTGTACTTTTTACTAGGAGCTGCTGGCATTTGGTGGTATTATCAATACTTGCTCCGGCAGCGGTTTTCCGAACAGGAAAAACTGCGTCTGAAAGAACTAGACGACTTCAAGAGCCGCTTTTTTACCAATATCACCCACGAATTCCGCACGCCGCTCACCGTGATGCTCGGCATGAGTGATCAATTGGCCAGGGAGGAAAAAGACGAACCCAAACGCCACAAAATCGGCTTGATCAAACGCAGCGGCGAGCGTCTCCTGCTGCTGGCCAATCAAATCCTTGACCTGGCCAAACTGGAGTCGCATACCTTGAAAATGAACTATATACAGGGCGACGTTTTGGCGTTTATCCGGTATATCGCCGAAAGCCTGCACTCGCTGGCCAACGCCCAAAACCTGATACTCCGGGTAGAAAGCGAACAGGCCAAAATTGTGATGGATTACGACCCGGAGCGTTTGCTGCAAATTGTCCACAACCTATTGTCCAACGCCATCAAGTTTACACCTTCAGGGGGCAAAGTAATGCTTCGCGCCAATCAGGAAGGCTCGTGGTTGCATCTCAGCGTTACCGACACCGGGGTGGGCATTCCGCCCGAAGAACTGCCACACCTCTTCGAGCGGTTTTTTCAGGCCAAAAACCAGGAGCATGTTTCTCCCTCTCTGTCGGGGAGGGCCGGGGTGGGGTTAGGTGGCACGGGCATCGGGCTTTCGTTGACCCGCGAATTGGTCAGGGTCATGGGCGGGGAGATTACCGTAGAAAGTACCCTGGGCCAGGGCAGCACGTTTTTGGTTAAATTGCCCGTGACAAACAGCAGTCTTTTCGAAGAAAAGATGGTCGAAATACCAAAGATCCTGACTGCAAACCGCCTGCCTGCCGCATTATCAACGAACCCCGAACCCGATAAGTACCATATCCTGATCATCGAAGACAACCCCGATGTGGTGGAATATCTCGATACCTGTCTGAAAGATCAATACCATCTCGACTTTGCCTATAATGGTCAGGCAGGCATCGAAAAAGCATTCGAATCCGTGCCTGACCTCATCGTGAGCGATGTGATGATGCCTTTCAAAGATGGTTTTGAGGTCGTGCAAGCTTTGAAAAACGATGAGCGCACAAGCCATATCCCCATCGTATTGCTTACCGCCAAAGCTGATGTGCAAAGTCGCCTCACCGGACTGCGCAAAGGCGCCGACGCGTATCTCTCCAAGCCTTTTCACCAGGAGGAGTTGCTGGTAACGGCGGATAATCTGCTGGAAACACGGCAGAAGCTACAGTTAAAATACCAGCAACAAATACTGGCGCCGGAAATGCCCGCAGCGCCAGTTGCTGCTGTGGAAATGGAAGATGCTTTTCTCCAAAAGGTGCGCGCCGTCATCGAAGCGCATTACCCCGAGGAGGATTTCGGGCTTCCGCAACTCTGCCAGAAAATCGGCATGAGTCGCTCGCAGTTGTTCCGCAAAATGAAGGCCCTGACGGACATCGCCCCTTCCGACCTCATCCGTTCTCATCGTCTGAACAAGGCCCGGGGGCTGATCGAAAGTGGCGCTGCCAATGCAGGTGAGGCCGCCTGGCAGGTGGGTTTTAAAGACCAATCTTATTTCACGAAATTATATCTGGAAGAATTTGGGGGATTGCCGAGTGCAACTCGTAAATAATTGATTATCATTATTTTAAAAAATTGTGAATCTCGTTCCATGCAACGAGATTACCAATTTTTTTTTATCCTGAAAACCAGATTACCAAATTTTGAAACGCAATTACCAGACCCAGCCAGGGGTTTGACTTCACCTTTGTCGCAGTTCTGGATAAAGACCATTACTGATCACAAACACTCAACCCAAACATACTAAATATGAAGTCTATCCTTTTTTTCACGGCCCTTTTTCTCTTGGCATACCATTCTTCCCTTCATGCACAAACCACCAACGTATGGAAGGGTGGCCTCCCTGGTCAC
>DLXL01000076.1:0-323 GCA_003448025.1 Saprospirales bacterium
CGATGCATCCAGGGAAGCTGAAGATCCACGGCCTGAAGATATCTTTACCCATGATTTTGCCCCAACGCCTATTACGGAAGAGGCCGGCAACAGCTCGCCTCAAAATGGCGAAACCAAGGTCATGGTGGACTGCGCCTTGTTTGCCATTGAAGAATTGATGCGCAGGTATCCGGAATGTCTGCTCTATGGCCAGGATGTGGGTCGCAGACTCGGTGGGGTATTCAGAGAAGCCGCAACGCTGGCCGAAAAATTTGGTGATCATCGGGTATTTAATACGCCAATTCAGGAAGCCTTTATTGTTGGAAGTACCGCCGGTATGAGTG
>DLXL01000076.1:467-3538 GCA_003448025.1 Saprospirales bacterium
TTGGAAGTACCGCCGGTATGAGTGCCGTAGGATTAAAACCAATCGTAGAAGTACAATTTGCCGATTACATCTGGCCTGGATTGAACCAGTTGTTCACAGAAGTGGCACGCAGTTGTTACCTCAGCAACGGGAAGTGGCCTGTGAGTTGTGTGCTAAGGGTACCCATTGGAGCTTACGGCAGCGGAGGCCCTTATCACAGTAGCAGCGTTGAAAGTGTGGTAACGCAGATTCGGGGAGTGAAAATTGCTTACCCAAGCAATGGCGCAGACCTCAAAGGGCTGCTTAAAGCAGCCTGGCATGATCCAAATCCGGTTGTTATCTTTGAACATAAAGGGCTTTATTGGAGCAAAGTACGTGGTACCGAGGCTGCCCGAACCATTGAACCGGATGCCGATTATGTGGTACCTTTTGGGAAGGCCCGTCTGGCTTTAACTGCCGCACCTGCCAGTATTCAAAAGGGAGAAACCCTCGCGGTGATTACCTATGGGATGGGCGTCCATTGGGCGCTCAATGCTGCAGAGCAATTCCCAGGCCGTATTGAAATTATGGATTTGCGCACCCTGTACCCCTTGGACGAAGAGGCCATGTACGCGGCAGCCCGCCAACATGGCCGGGTTTTGGTAGTTACCGAAGAACAGGTAAACGGGTCGTTTGCACAAACACTTGCCGCCCGAATACAAGAAAATTGTTTCAAGTTTCTGGATGCGCCGGTCAGAACCATTGGCGCAGAAAATATGCCTGCTGTACCGTTAAACACTACCCTGGAACAAACCATGATTCCATCTATTGAAAAGGTAGCCGAGGCAATGGCAGCAATACTGGCCTGGTAAGATCAGAACCACTTAACCAGACCCTCTAGCAATAAGTTGCGTAATTTTCCGCCATATGGCGGCAGGAAAAATTTGGAAACGGGTAAATATTTAGCCTGATATAGTACCCCTTTGGCGTTGGAGAATTCCAAAAAACCGAATTCACCATGGCATTTTCCAATTCCGCTGCTGTTGCTGCCACCGAAAGGCAGCTCAGGATTGTAAAAGTGAGGGCCGCAATCATTCACAGTAACGCCGCCACAACGGGTTTCTGCAAGCATTAGCCGAATTTCACGGTCAGATTTTGAGAAAAAGTACATCGACAGCGGCTTGGGTCTGGCATTTACATAAGCAATGGCTTCTGCTGTATGCTTGTAGGTGCGTATTGGCATAATGGGCCCAAAAATTTCCTCTTCCCAGATTTTAGCTGTTTCCGGAACCTTGCTGAGTATGGTGGGAGCAATATACAGATCCAGAAAATCTGATTCTCCTCCGTATTCTAATGTTGCTCCTTGCTGTAAGGCATCATCCAGTAAAAATTTTACCCGCTGAAAATGTCGGCTGCTAACAATCCTGCATATATCCGGTGATGATTTGACCTCTTCAGGGGTATTACCATAAAAAGCCTTTAAATGATAGCGGAGCTTGTCAAGGAGCTGGTCATAACAGTCTTCATGTACCATTACATAGTCCGGAGCGATGCAGGTTTGTCCCGCATTGATCACTTTCAGCCAGGCAATTTTGGCGGCTGCTGTGTCAAGATCGGCCGTTTTATCTACAATAACCGGGCTTTTGCCACCCAGTTCAAGGGTAACAGAACTAAGGTGTTCAGCCGCAGCGCGCATTACAACCTTCCCAACGGAATTGTTGCCTGTGAAAAATATGTGGTTGAAGGGCAAGGACAATAGCTCCTGCGACACACTGGCATCGCCTTCAAAAATACTCACTTCTCCCGGAGGGAAACACTTATCCAGGATTTCACGCATTACGCTATTGGTATTTGGTGAAAATTCGGAAGGTTTGAGTATCACACAATTTCCGGCTGCTATAGCCGACACTATTGGATCGAAACTCAGGTTGAATGGAAAGTTCCACGGAGAAATGATCAGGCATAGCCCTTTGGGCTCGTATTGAATCTCGTTATGCGAACGGAACAATGGAAGCGAGGCGCCTACCTTTTTGGGAGTCATCCAGGAGGCCAAATGATCCATTGCAAAGCGAATCTCATGCAGTACAACACCTAATTCAGAAATACTTACCTCTGAAGGGCTTTTACGCAAGTCTGCCCACAAGGCCTTTTCCAGTTGTAACCGATATTCCAGGATTGTTTGATGCAATCTTTTCAGTTTAGCAATGCGCTGCCTGGAATTTGTTCGTCCAATCTCCCATTGATGTTCTTTTTGCAATGCAAAAACACGGTGGATTTCAGCTTTTAAATCAGGATTCAGGGAAAAGAAAGGTTGATCTTTGATCATGGTAATAAGACAGGAAAAATGGAATAAACCAAAGGCCCGCAAAGATGACTTATTTCCTTTGGATCAGGCAAATGCAGTTTTTTTAAAAAATTTAACACTGTTTGCACAATAATAAATTACCGATCAAAATGCCTGAATAACATATATTTACCCGCATAATAATCCGTAAAATAAAAATGACTTGGAATTTAGTTAAATTTTTTGCCAATCCCGTTTCTTGGTTATAACATTGTTTTAAAAATGCAGAGGATGTGAATTTTAAACTTAAACATGCAACCCTAAAAAGTTGTTCTGCATCAAGACCTGAAAAGTATTACCCTAACCCTTTGAAACAGTTCTTTCTAATTTTTAACCACTTAAAGTTCGCAATACCATGATGAAAGTAAGTGTGCAGTCCATTCATTTTAATGCTGATGCCAAGTTGATTGAGTTTATTGAGAAAAAACTGATGCGACTTGATCGATATTTTGATAAAAAAAGGCCAATTGAGGCAGAAGTTCACCTCAAACTACAAGATACAGGACGACAAATTCAGGAAAAGGTCATCGAGATTAAACTACATGTACCAGGTGGCTGGGTTATCGACAAAAAGACCGGGCGCACCTTTGAATCTGCCGTAACGGCTTCTACTGATACCTTGAAACGACAATTACTCCGGCACAAAGGCAGAGTTACGACGCACGAACATAATATAATTGCAGCCTAGTGTGGTGAGCAAGCTTAGTAACTGAAAAACTGAAGTGAAGATTTGGGGGGCTGATTAGGCGTTTAGAGCGCGTTAAGCGGG
>DLXL01000268.1:0-2690 GCA_003448025.1 Saprospirales bacterium
TTTTTGTTTTTGTGTTTTTTTTTCTATTTTTAGACCTTAAAAATTCAACCCATACCCAAAAAAAAAACCCAAAAACATTCAAACAATAAAACCCCAAAACACTATTTTTATCGAAAATAGATATTAAAAGCTGTTGCTGTTACGTTTATACATCATTTCAAGCAAAAGTGCCGGCAAATTTGTCGGGCGGGAGTCAAATGGCACACGCTTTGCCGCCAATTGACTTCAAACTTCAGCGTGTCTTAAAGCAATATCCGGGAAAGGGAGAACACCTGTTCATTTTGGTTATTGTATGGAATACGCTCTTAATCAAAACAGTTACTGCTATGTTTTTGGATTTCAAGATGATACGGGTAGCGCTCCTACTCTTTTTTCCGCTCTCTTTATGGAGCCAGAGCACCGTTATCAGCCTTACAAACCCTTCTTTTGAAGGTTCTCCTGGTGCAGGCATTGAAATACCCGGCTGGGTAAACTGCGGCCCATCCAGTGAAACGCCTCCTGATTTACAACCTGGCTTCTTCCGTGTAATGACGGCACCTCGTCATGGAAATACCTATCTTGGTCTGGTGGTACGTCAAACGGGCACCTGGGAAAGCGTAGGCCAACGGCTCAGCCAATCGCTGGAAATGAACATTTGCTACGAGTTCAACCTGGATTTGCGCCGTGATACCTCATATGTTAGTGCACTGCCAGGCGGCGGTCCCCCGGTAAAGTTTACTACTCCTGCCAGAATTATTATTTGGGGAGGCAACGGATACTGCGATAAAGGGGAGGTTCTGTATCAATCTGCGGTGATTATTCATCCCCGGTGGCTTACATACAATTGCAGACTGAGCCCAAAAAAAGGCAACTGGAGCCATATCATCATTGAGGCATACTACGGAAGTCAGGATCCATTCAATCCTACCCTCCCATTACATACCAATGGTAATGTGTTGATTGATAATTGCACACCCATAAAACAGGTGGTATGCGGGCCGGAAAAAATGCCGCCTGCCAAGAAAAAGCCGGAAATAACCAAAAAAGGCCCGGATAAACCTGTGGTGAAAGTTCAACCTTCAACAACTCCAACTACTCCGCAAACCGTGCAAAAAACGCCCAAACGAGGCCGGTCATACCGTTTGGATGTCTATTTTAAAGCCAATGAATACACCTTCGATGTAAGTGCCAGCGAAAAAAGTCTGGAAGAATTGTACAATATGCTCCGGAGTAACTCAGAAATCAGCGTGGAAATAGGTGGCCATACCAATAACTTGTTGCATCCATATGCAGACAAGGCCATGGATCTTTCCACTAAACGTGCTAAATCTGTGGCTGACTGGCTTATCTCCAAAGGTGTTGCGGCCAATAGGGTACAATACAAGGGTTATGGCTGGACCAAGCCAGTGGAACCTAATACCACCCCTGAGGGTCGGAAACGGAACCAAAGGGTTGAGGTCACCATACTCACTTATGGCGGGTAAAAAGGTTTAGATACCGGCCGGCGAAATAGCGTTTGGCATACAAGGGTCAAAAATCTGTTTGATAAATACTTTCCAGTTGTTTCTGGTTAAGGCTATTGGGAATGCAACGCATGGCAGCATCCCGAACAGTTACCAACCACGGTTGTGTTAACTGGGCTATCCGACCCATTTGCCAGGACCGGTTGACGATCATGGTGGTACGCGAAATACGCCGCTGTTCAAAACGTACGAATATCTTTTCCAATGCATGCTCCGGGTGTTTCTCCAATTCATCCATCAAAACGGCTGCATCCTCAATAGCCTGGCAAGCACCCTGCCCCATATTGGGTGTTGTAGCATGTGCAGCATCTCCTATAAGCAAAACCCGTCCGAAAGCAAATTGCTGAATAGGCGCTATGTCGATAATGTCGTTCCACAGCAACTGCTCGTTTGAAGTAGCAGCCAGTATCTGAGGGATGGGGGCATGATACCTCGCAAAACGACTAAGTAAATCAGCTGCGGTCATTTGTTGCATATTGGGCGCATTGGCTGGAGCATTGACGCAGATAAACCAGTAAATCTTGTTGTCTTTCAGTGGTACAATACCTATGCGCCCGGATGATCCCCAGGTTTCAGTAGCGCCGCGAAGGGCCAGACCGGGGTTCTCTACCAGAGCGCGCCAGCAGGTATATCCGGCATAACGCACCTGACTCTCTGGCAATAATTGCCGGCGAATGGAAGAGTGAACGCCATCGGCTACTACCACATATTGGGTGCGGTGGGTGCTGCCGTCTTGAAAATTGATGGTGACCGATTGCGGACCCTGGTCTATGCTAATGGCACGTTTGCCTGTTTCTATCCGTACAAAAGGCAGTTCATCAATCAGGGTCTGGTGTAAAGCTCCTCGATGAATGGCAAAGTTGTTCAATCCATATTTCTTGCTCAATACACTGCTGTCTATCTCACTCAGGACATGCCCTGACTTAGATAAGATGCTAAAATGGCTCAGTTGATGGCCCATTGGAGCCACCTTTCCGGCCACACCTATACGTTCCAGACCTTTCATGGCATTGGCTGCCAGCAATAAGCCAGCCCCAAGGGGTTTGATCTCGGCAGCAGCCTCAAAAACGGCAACTTCATGGCCGGCCCTGCGCAGGGCAATGGCAGCCGTGAGTCCGGCAATGCCTCCGCCAATAACGGTTATGGATTTTCTGTTCATGAAACAAGATGGTTTTTACCGCGGAGGTT
>DLXL01000268.1:2895-3038 GCA_003448025.1 Saprospirales bacterium
CGTCAGTAAAAACCTCCGAACCTCCGCGGTAAAAAAATTACAGTTTAACAATAGCCAATGGAGATGAAACCAATTGCCCTTTTTCATTCAATGCCACAACCCAGTACGTCCCCGCAGGCCACAGGCTTCCATCCAGCGGAAAC
>DLXL01000268.1:3233-3508 GCA_003448025.1 Saprospirales bacterium
CATCGCACACCACATAAAGTAACTGCCTGTGTAGTCTCCACGAGCCATTGCCCTGTTGTGCTTGGGTTGGTAGAAGAGAGCTTCAAAGCTGTGCTGAATCCTGAGAGGTTTTTGGTGCTGCTGGTGACTGGATTTAATTGCAGGGTTACCACCTTTTCCGTTGGATGAACCGTTTGCTGTGGTGGAAGCCCCGGAATTTGGGTGATAGTGGTCAGGGTTGAATACCTGATTTCGAAAACAGAACTCTTAATGCCCGGAACAAACCAGGCGTACAT
>DLXL01000268.1:3740-5034 GCA_003448025.1 Saprospirales bacterium
AATGAAATTATGCTGTCAGTGCGGGTTTCATTGGTTTTAGTCCGGATGGCATTGTTTTAGCGACATGAGCAGCTAACCAAATACTAGCTGTGGAAATCAGCCGGAAGGGTGGAAGACCCACGTGAATGCATTCCTTTGGCTGCTTTTCTTCCCAGGTAACAGGCACGCAGAACTGCTGCGCTTACGATCAATCCGATGATCATAAGCAGGGTATCAAAGATGTTCAAGCTTGTGGAAAATGGTAGTGAATGCCAGACCTCCATGCCATTGGAGGGTTGAGATGCCGAACATCGAAATGGTTGGCACCTCAACCTCTGGCGGCCAATGTTAGATACTGGCTGGCGGAATGGGGTTTGGTACAGCGTTTTTGACAGCCGGAATGGATTTCAGGTAGGCAAAAATGGCCCGCATGTCTTCGTCCGTCATCTGGGCGGTATTTTGCCAGGGCATGGGAGGCAACAGCGGACGCGTACCGTCCAAACCTTTGGATTTTCCCTCACGGAGCGCTTTTTCAAACTGTTCAAAGGTCCAATTGCCCAAACCGGTGTCGTCTGGTGTGAGGTTGGCGGCAAACGATGTACCCCACGGACCAACCGCAGCCGTCAAACTGGAATTGAACAAGGCCCATTGACCCGGCGCAATCATTTTTTTGTCGGTAATAGCCGGTAGTGCCTCTTCGGCAATGTGGCCAGACAACAGGCGCTGGGTGTTGAGCGCCGGGCCCTTGTCGGTCATAACCTTTGGGGTGTGGCAGTCGTTGCAACCGGCAATACCTACGAGGTATTCACCGCGTTTGATTTGAGCAGCCGGGTCTGCTTTGGGCGTTGTTGCGGCGGTAGTTTCTGGCGCCGGTTCGGTTTTTGAGGTGCATTGTGCAGCTATTACTGCAATAGCAAGCCCGGTAAGGGCAATCAAATAAGGTTTCATGTGTAAAGCCTGATTGTTTAATATTAGAAATTGGGTCAATGTATGAAGATCACTTCCTATTTGTAAAATGGTTGATTGAAAATTTTCAGCCCGAAGGGGTTTTGTTTCCTGTCAACCCAGATTCAGAGAGGTTGGATACTTGCCGTTCCAGAATAATAATCCGCCAGCAATGAGGGCAAAAATCGTTTCAGAAACCAACCATTGTCTTTCATGTTTTTGTTTTTTAGCTTTAATTGGTGATGCAAAGATGAAGTGCTCAGCTATCCGTAGCCAAGTGGTTGGGGATGAATTGATGAATTTGCAGGATGAATAGCTATTTCTTCTGAACGGAGGAAATGAGGAGGTTTTTCACCGGGGCGTGGGGGGG
>DLXL01000268.1:5186-7735 GCA_003448025.1 Saprospirales bacterium
CCCCCCCCCCCCCCCCACTCCCCGGTGAGAAATTAACGGAACTTTACACATGCTTTTCTGGTTAATGGCACAGAAATATATGAAATCAGATCCATTTTCTTCTCTTCGGGAAACGCCATTGCAATTCGCAGTTTTTGGGAAAGACGCCATTGAAGAAGGCGCACTGAACCAAATGAACACTGCCATGCAATTGCCGGTAACGGTGGCCGGGGCGCTCATGCCTGATGCGCACCAGGGCTACGGATTGCCCATTGGCGGAGTGCTGGCCACGCGCAATGCCGTAATTCCGTATGGCGTTGGGGTGGATATTGGTTGCCGGATGGCGCTCACGGTGTACGATATTCCGGAGGATCATTTTCTGGAACGTCGTTCGTTGTACAAACGCGAACTCATGACCCATACCGTTTTTGGCGCCGGTAAAGGATTCTCCGGGAAAGACCGCGCATACCATCAGGTGCTGGACCGAAAGGAGTTTGGCATGAACAAACTTTTGCGCTGACTCAAAGACAAAGCTTTTGAACAACTGGGCTCTTCCGGCGGCGGCAATCATTTTGTAGAATGGGGCATTATTGATTTTCCGGAATCTGACCCGGTTTTGGGCGTTGAAAAGGGCCGATATCTGGCCCTGCTCACCCATTCCGGCTCCCGCGGACTGGGCGCCACCATAGCCGGGCATTATACCAAACTGGCCAAAACACGCTGCCCACTACCTTCTTTTGCTGCCAACCTGGCTTATCTGGACCTGGATTCCGAAGCCGGCCAGGAATACTGGATGGCTATGAACCTGGCTGGCGACTACGCTTCCGCCTGCCACGAGGTGATACACCGAAAACTGACCAAAGCCATTGGCGGCACGGTACTGGCCCGGGTGGAAAACCACCACAATTTTGCCTGGAAAGAAACACTGAACGGGGAGGAACTGATCGTGCACCGCAAAGGCGCCACTCCTGCCGGGAAAGGCGTGATGGGCATTATTCCGGGCTCCATGACTGCCCCGGGCTTTCTGGTACGCGGCCGGGGCGAGGTCTCCTCCCTCCACTCCGCCTCCCACGGCGCCGGCCGACAAATGAGTCGCACCCAGGCCCTCAAACAGGTACACAAACACGAAATGCGCGACTTACTGGAAAAAGCCGGCGTCAGCCTCATTGGCGGCGGCCTGGATGAAGCGCCCATGGCCTACAAAAATATCCACGCCGTAATGGATGCCCAACGCGACCTGGTGGAGGTTATCGCCCGTTTCTCGCCCAAAATGGTGCGCATGGCAGATGATGGCAGCCGGGAAGACTGAGGGAGAGTACATGATTGAAGAGTACATGAAGGGAGAAGGAGGCGTTGCGTTTGGGTTAAGCACGCTATATTGAGCGTCTCACTCTAAGTGAGACGCTCAATATAAGCCCGGCCGAACGCCCCCTTCTCCCTTCATGTACTCTTCAATCATGTAATAAAAATCAAGCCGCCTCCCACTTTTGGAAGGCGGCTACTCGCATGGGAAAAAGATCCTTTCCTACCGTTCGATATTGAGCGTCTCACTTAAAGTGAGACGCTCAATATCGAATTAGGGTTTTACTGACGGGGTGACTGGCAGTCACCCCGTCAGTAAAACCCTCCGCGCCTCCGCGCCTCTGCGGTATAAACTACTTTTTAGCCCCCCTCACTATCGAATTAGCGTCAAATCTCCTTTGAACAATTCCTGTTCGCCGTTCTCCTGTAAAATCATGGCTTGCCAGAAATACACACCCGGAGCGGCATTTTTACCTCGCACAAGTCCGTCCCAGCCGCTGGAAGGAGCGTTGAAGGCGATGTTTTCTCCGGAAAACACCAAGGAGCCCCAACGATCGTACACCTGCAACCACAATATGCTGCGTTGACCCGCCTGGCCGGTGTACAAGGTGAACCGGGCATTGTCGCCCCCGGCATCCGGAGCAAAAACGTTGGGCGCATACACTGCATCCGACGACTGCTCCTGCCAGGGCAACACCTCGAACGAATATTGTGTAATACAACCTTGCTCCTGCTGGTATAAGCGGTATTGTCCGGGCAGCAAACCCTGAAACGCCGACACGGATGTGTATTGCAGCCCGTCCAGACTGTAGGTGGCTCCCGCCGGACCGGTAATTTGTATGGTTCCTGTGGATTGGAGGGCATTGGGCTGCTGGATTTGCCAAACCGGCGCCGAAGACGGAATTTCCTGTATGTTCAAAGACAAAAGGGTGTCGCAACCATTCGAGGCCGGCAACAAAAACTGGTAGGCGCCTGGCGTTGCAATCCATTGTCCTTGCACCAGCACGGAATCGCCGGAGCAGATCCACAGCGAATCATTTCGCTCCCATTCTGCCAATAACGCCACCGTAATGCTGTGCGTGGAATCACAGCCTTGTGCATTGCTGAACAGCTGACTGTATACCCCGGCGGTTTGTACATACGTGCCAAACACCAGGGTGGAATCGCCAGCACAGATCTGACGCGTCTCGCTGGTGGGCGCAGGCAAGGGTAACCATTGCACGGTAATGGTATGCACAGAATCGCAGCCGCTGGCGCTGCTGAAGGTT
>DLXL01000268.1:7881-8059 GCA_003448025.1 Saprospirales bacterium
CGCTGCTGAAGGTTTGCGGATAAGCCCCGGAGGTTTGTACATAGGAGCCAAACACCAGGGTGGAATCGCCCGGGCAGATCTGGCGCATCTCGCTGGTAGCCGCAGGCAAGGGTAACAATTCCACCGTTATGGTATGCACCGAATCACAGCCGTTCACGCTGCTGAAGGTTTGCGGATA
>DLXL01000526.1 GCA_003448025.1 Saprospirales bacterium
TAGCAGGTTAGTGGAACGCTAATAATAAACAGACACCAGCAAGTTGTGCTGTTTGCTGAATACATTCTGATAGTTTAACTCCAATGAGTTGTTGAATTCGGGCTGTAGATTTGGATTTCCTCTGGAAAGGTTCAAAGAGTCAGAAAAGTCTGGGAAGGGGATGAGCTGGAAGAAGCTAGGCCGGTTAATCCTGCGGGTGTAGCTCAACTGGAACTGGTCGTCCTCATTTACCTTGTAGGTCAGGAACAGGCTGGGGAATAGCTGCAAGGGGAAGTCCACATTAAAGGTAGAATCTGAATCCAGCAAGGTTCCGGTATATAGGGAACTTTCTGCGCGTAAACCAACCTGATACCCCCATTTTTTAAAGGATTGACTGAAGGTGCCGTATGCCGCATAAACCTGATCATTAAACTTGTAACGGTCTGCAAAACCAGGCACACGGTAAAATTCCCCGTCTGCCAGTGAGTCCTGGAAATTGGCGTTCTCACTTCTGAAATTGCGAAGTGTACCACGTGCGCCCAATTCCATTTTCAACCCATTGCCCAATGGATTTACAAAATCAGTCTGGAAGGTATAGAACTCATTGCTGCCTGTGCCTGTTTGTTTCTGACTGGAGCGGAGGATGCTTAGATTGGGATAATCAGTAACGAAAAAGCCTTCATTATCTGATATGCTCCCGTTGATGTTGGCAAGGGCCGTCCATTCTTTTCCTTCTTTAGGAAACAGGTGTTTGAATAAGATCTGACCACCATAATTCCTGAAGTTGCGTTCTGAGTCCGAATTTCGAATTGCATTACTGAATCCATTAACATTGCCCGACAGAATGGAATCTGTATGAATGTTGATGATATCATCATTCTTAAAAGAGCCACCATGGTAATTTCCGCTTACGGAAAGTGTATTCCGGTTGCTGATAAACCAGTCGAAACCACCACGTCCCATGGCAAAGAAGCCGTCGCTTTGCGAATCGTTATCCTGGAAAATATTGGTTACAGGTCGAAATTCCTGACCTGGAAAAGGCTCATTAAAACGGTCTGTTCCGCCTGTACTTAAAGAACGCCGCTGATTAAAGTTTCCACCCATAAAGACATTAATTTTGCCTTCCCGGGCATTTAAGTCTCCGCCGAGGTTTACACGGCCACGCATATCAATACCTGCCCGTACGGAACCATTATATCCGATCTTTCGCTCTTTTTTCAATACAATATTGACAATGCCAGCACCGCCTCCAGAGGCATCATATTTAGCGGAAGGGTTTGTGATTACTTCAACGTTATCAATGGCATCTGCGGGTATTTGGTCCAAAGAAAGGTTAGAGGGGCGTCCGTCCACGAAAATTTGCGGCGCTGCATTTCGCATGGTCAGGTTACCATCTATATCAACATTTAGGGAGGGAACGTTTTTCAACGCATCTTCTGCTGTGCCACCGGCAGCCACATTGTCTTTATCAACCCTGTATACTTTTTTGTCAAGAGCAAGGGTTATCTTACTGGCTTCTCCTACCACTTCTACTTCCTGAAGTATCTTGCTGGAGGCTCCGAGTTTGATATTACCGAGGTCTTTATCTACAGCACCGGCCATAGCCCCCATGTTTCCATTCGCTTGCGGACGGTTGCCACCTGGTCGTCCGCCAATATTGAAGGATACTTTTTGCTCATAGGTGGCATAACTCAAATAATTGATTTTGAGCGTGAATTCACCCATAATGGGTAGTTTTTCCAGGCTAAATTCTCCATTTGCAAGCGTAAGCTGGCCAGCAATGATGGTGGGCTTCATTTTTTTGCTGGTGGAGTCAAATTTCATTCCGATTAACTGAACCGAGGCATATGCCAGTGGCTCGCCGGTAGTTTCGTCAACTACTTTCCCGTAAAATCGGCCAATATTGGCCTGAGCACCCATTCCGGGGCCACCTCCTGGGCGCCCCTGCGGTATTTGTGCCTGAGCAATGATTGGAAAAAGCAGCAATGCAAGGGTAATGCCAAGTAGTTGAATACAAGGTCTGGCTGAAGGTTTTTGCATGATTGGATATTTATTGGAAAATCCTTTGGTGGTTATTTTCGTTGGAGGACCAGGCTATCTGCCGGATATTGAGCCTGAAGGGTGTCCATACAGGCTTTTGCCCATTGAGTCAGGGTTTGTTTTTGTGCTTCTGTCAGTGCGGCATCCCGATGCACCCAGGTGTAGGAACCTAGTGGCATGTTGCCTTCCTCAACCATTTCAATGATTTCTTCAAATTTGTGGTTCTGAACGGCAATTTTGCGCTTGGTAAACGTTGAGAAGTTGAGCTCACGCTTTGCTTCGTTTACGTGGTTAGCCAACCAGGAGGCTATTGGTTGAATATTGGCATACCATGGGTAACGTGTTTGATTGCTATGGCAATCATTACATGCAATCTCCAATATGGTATTGACCTCATCCGGAGTAGGGTATTTTAACGATATATGATGGGTCTGGTCATTCGACAAGTTTCGTTCCGGACGGTAGAGTTGAGCCAGTAGCAACAATGCTGCCAGCGCATAAAGCAAGGGACGAGTAAATTTTTTCATGGAACAAAGGAACGCACTAAGTGCAGTCTGGTTCATGTGTGTAGATGAAAGGCCTGTTTGTGGCGATCATGGGGGATTAAATCTCCAAAATTCGGGTATTGGTCGCCACATGGTCGCAAATGGCCTCAAGGAACCTGTATCTTTGAAAGGGTAAATTGAATTCTTTATGATCAAAATGAGTAATGGCAAGTTAAATCAGCCAGTGTTCAGATACTTGTTGGTGCTTTGTTTTTGGGGTATATGGCTGGCATTGCCATTTATTATGCTTGACGAGGATGATGTAAGGCACCGGGAGTTCTTTATCAAAATCCTTCCAGCGTCTATAACCAGTATTGTATTGTTCTTTATTCTGGCTGAATGGCTTGGGCCACGCTTGTTGCGACAGCAGAAAATAAAGGTCTATCTATTCACTGCCCTGGGTTTGTCGATCTTGTTTCTGATATTACAGGGATTATTCAAAACCTGGTTGTTGTCGCCTGATCATAAAGGGCTGGCCTTTCACACCTTCAGAAGCCTTGCGCATGTCTTTCTGGCAGCAGCCCTGGGTATCGGCTATGCATTGGTGCGTCATACGCTGGGTGAAGAAAAATCGAGACAGGAGGCTCAACAGGAGCGCTTAAAATCAGAATTGGCTTTTTTGCGTTCTCAAATCAGTCCACATTTTATCTTTAACGTACTGAACAGCATAGTTTACCTGATTCGGTCCAAATCGGATCAGGCAGAATCAGTTACCTTACAGCTCTCCTCGCTCATGCGTTATATGCTTTATGAAAGTGGCGATGCGCAGGTATCCCTCGAGAAGGAGGTTGGGTATTTAAAAAATTACGTGGAGTTGCAAAAAGTGCGGTTTGAAGAAGATGTAGACATCAGGCTAAATATTGAAGGAACGGTAGGTGCCCAAACCATCGAACCTATGTTATTGATTCCTTTTGTGGAAAATGCATTTAAACATGGTGTAGGGTTAATTAAGGATCCTTTGATAGATATATTACTCACTATTCAGCCAAATAGTATGCATTTTAATGTGCAAAACAAGATCACAAAGGATTCCACAGAAGATAAGGATCAAAACTCCGGTATCGGATTGCAAAATATAAGAAGGCGACTGGAGTTGCTTTATCCTGGTCATCATCAATTAGAAATTGCAGAATCCGGCCATTTTTTTCACGTAAATCTGACCCTTCAATTTACCTGAATTAGCCATGAAACTAAAGTGTCTGGCAGTGGATGACGAAAGCCTGGGACGTAAAATGCTGGAAGAAAACATCCGGCAAGTCCCGTTTTTGGAATGGGTAGGTACTTGTAAAAATGCTTTTGAAGCGATGGAGGTACTCCAGCAACTGCATGTGGACCTGATATTCCTGGATATTCAGATGCCTGGTATGCTGGGTACCAAACTATTGGAAACGCTCCCTCAGAAACCTATGGTGATCTTTGTAACGGCCTATTCCAACTTTGCTGTTGAAAGTTATGATCTGGATGTGGTGGATTATCTCATGAAGCCAACGCCATTTGACAGATTCCTGAAAGCAGCTAATAAAGCATTGGAGATTAAACAAAAAGACCTGGCATTTATTAAAACGCCAGGTCCTGAGGTGAATGATTTCTTTTATGTAAGTGTTGAATACTCCCTGGTCAAAGTGCGTATTCCGGATATAACGCATGTGGAGGGCATGAAAGATTATGTCAAAATCTTTCTGCATGGAACTGCAAAGCCTGTTATCACCAAGTCCACCCTAAAAGGGATTGAAGAAAAACTTCCGGCTAATTCCTTTATGCGGGTACATAAGTCGTTCATCGTCAATCTAGATCGGATAGAATCTATTCGAAATCGGGAGATCAGGATAGGACCCCGGGAAATCCCGGTGGGGGAGTCCAATATGGAGGAACTCATGCGTTTTGTTCAAAAAGGCTAGTGGTGTGCCATTTTAGGAACTAAGCTGGTTCGCCACTAGAGCTTCTTTTGCTCAATAAGTTGGAGTAAATCATCCCGGTAG
>DLXL01000237.1 GCA_003448025.1 Saprospirales bacterium
TGGATGGGCAATGGGACTGCTGGCGTTTTTTGCCGCGGTTATCCTTGTCGTGCGCCTGTCACTGGTGTTTCACTTTCTCCCGGGCATTCCCAGGGAGTTTTATACCAATGAACAACGCATGAAGGAAGTGAGGGAGCTGGCCGGCCCCTTGCCGGTATGCTCCAACAACTCCTATCAGTTGCCTTCGCTGTATATGTTTTATACCGGAGGAAAGGCGCATTGTATTAACGATACAGGAGGAGGGGGTGCCAAAAACCAGTACCAGTTCTGGAACTATGGCCGCTACCTGCATGAGCAGCCGTTTTACTATGTGCTGAGCTATCCCGCAAGCGGATTTGAATACCACCGCCTGGGTACAGGACACGAATGCTGGACCCGACAGGAAAGCGGGCTTCAGATAGTCAGCCGGCTTTACCTGCGAACGAATGAATGGCATCATCACGCCAAAGAAGGGGATCAACTGGTGCTTACGGCTGAACTAACGAACCGGAATCCCTACACGCTGCAATTTGATCCGATGAAACCGGTGGTGTGGATGGCATTCATGAACCACAAGGAAGGGCCGCTGCGCGAACGGATTTTCCCGGTGGAAGTGAGGGGCATACCGCGAAAACTTGACCCCGGTGAATCAGCGAAGGTGTCGGTCCATCTGTCGGTGCCTGAGCTGGCAGGAAGCCACCGCCTGGGCATAGCCGCGCGTGAAAAGGCATTGCCCTATACGTTTCAGTCCAACTGGATCCGGTTGGAGGTGGAGTGAGGGAATTTCGCGGAAGCAATGATGTTATCATGTGGGGAGGACAGGGAATGCTGATGTTGAATCGAAGTTTTTCCAATAGGTGTAGAAGGGATGCCTGAAGTCCATAGTCGCCATCCTGAGATACCGGCGTCGCAGAGCGGGATAACTGCGGTCAACCGTAAAAACGCCTCATTGAGGTTGGCTTACAGTTCATCACCTTTTGTTAGGTTATCTATATTGATTTACACCTACCCACACGCCATCGCATGTGAGGGTTTTCTGGCAAATCCTGAAGTCTTGAAGAATTCACAATTCATAGCTTATTGGAGTTCCACGAGTGATCCCATGCCTCAGTACATGATCGACATTCTTCACGCGGCGGCTCGACAAAACACTTACCGGACCATGCGGTGCTTGCTTACGTTACAGGCGTATCAGAAAACTGCGGCAGGCAGGCAGAAAGAATGAAACCCCGAGGATGTCAGGCTATAAGAGTTGCCGCCAAGGGTTACTGGGTGTTTTGGGTGAATTGATTATTTTTACTCCGTCTGAACGACAATGGAGACCAGCGACCATTTCAATAAACGGGGCAGCACCGAAAAGCCACAGGAGTAGGAAACCAAAGACAGTAGTTATGCCTGAGTATATAATTGAAACGGAAATTCCCGGAAAAAAAACTGGCAAAAAGAAGCACAGCTAGTCGGGCTGCCAGGGGTGAAACAATAAAGCTTAGCAATGCTGCCGAAAGTTGGTTGACCATGCAACGTTCTGAAACGCATACCGGACAGGAAAAAACAAAAAAACCACGAAAGCGCTTTTGGCGTCGGCTCGTGTTGTTTGTCTTGCTGCTGCCGCTGCTGTTGTTTGCCGTCGGCCTGACGCTCGCCTATGCAAAACAAGATGAACTGGTTCAGAAATTTCTAGCGCAGGCCAACGAAGATTTTGAGGGAATAGTCAAGATTGGTAACAGCCACATTGAGCCCTTTTCCGCCTTTCCGCACGTTTCAATAGATTTTGAAGACATTCATATTTACGAAGGGAAGAAGCAAAACCAAGAGGATGAAATCGTTCATATCCGACATTGTTACATCGATTTTAATATGTGGGATATTGTCAATGCCGACTTTACCATAAAAGGGATCAAGTTGACGGACGGTACTATGAGGTTGGTTCAACATAAAGACGGAACCTACAACATCGCAAACGCCTTACAAAGCAAAAAACCGGCGGCAGAAGTAGAAGAAGATTTCAAGTTAGAGTTGAAATCGGTGTCATTGGCCAACGTGGACATAAAAAAAATCAATGAAGAAAATGACCTGTTGCTGGATGCTTTTGTGGAACATGCGCACACGCAGGTGAAAAGCAGTAATGAACACTTTTATCTCGATCTCGACGCTGCGTTTATGCTGACAGTGGTGCAGGCAGGAGATACCAGTTTTGTGAAAAACAAACACGTTGAACTCACCACTGAATTGGATATAGACGAGCGCACTAAAACACTGACCGTGAAGCCAACCAACGTGAAACTTGAAAATTCAGATTTCGGATTCAGGGGCACGGTCGGGATGGTAGAGGATGTTCCGATAGACCTGCATTTCGACGGAGAAAAACCGAATTTCGATTTGGTTATCGCCATTGCACCGGAAGAAATTGCGGAGGCTTTTCGCCAGTTTGACAACCAGGGAAAGGTGTATTTTTCGGCGGAGGCCAAGGGTAATTCTGCGAATGGACACCGGCCTGAAATCAACGCCACGTTCGGGTGCGAAAATGCGTTTTTCAACAACAGGGAAACACACAAAACCCTCGACGAAATCGGCTTAAAGGGGAGTTTTACCAATGGTAAAAACCGCGACCTAAGCACCATGAAGCTTGAAATTCAGCAATTCAGGGCGCGACCGGAAGCCGGTGTTTTTTTGGGAAAATTAGCCATCGAGAATTTTGATTCACCCGATATAAACATCGAGCTGAAGTCTGATTTCGACCTGGACTTTATTGCAAAATTCGTCAACGCACCCGAACTGACAGGGTTGGCGGGAAAGGTGAAAATGACCATGAATTTTCACGACATCATCGATTTAACCCGGCCCGAACGGGCAATTGAAAAACTGAACGAATCGTATTTTACTGAGCTGGAAATTGAAGACCTGCGTTTTGACAGTGAGGCGCTGCCGGCACCAATCAAAGACGTGGACGTAAAAGCTACCTTAAAGGGGCATGCGGCTACAATCGAATATTTCAACACACAGATTGGCAATACAGACCTAAAGATTATGGGTAGCGTGAGTGATTTGCCCGCCATTATACATCACACCGACATACCGGTAACGTGTGACCTGGAGATTCAATCACAGAAAATTGACCTGCAGGAGCTGACGGCCACGGAAGAGGAGAAAGGCATGGATGAACAAATTGATAACCTAAAACTCAAGCTGAGGCTCATAAGTTCGGCCAGGAAGATACTGGAATCAAAAAACCTCCCGGAAGGAGAATTTTTCATTAGAGACTTCTACGCAAAACTTAACCATTACCCGCATGTGTTCCATGATTTTCATGCGGATGTGATGATCTCGGAAAAAGATTTCAGGGTAATTGATTTCCGCGGATACCTAGACCAGACGGATTTTCATTTAAACGGATTTCTCAGGAATTA
>DLXL01000003.1 GCA_003448025.1 Saprospirales bacterium
GAGTTTATCCTGAGGCCCACGATTGAACATCATGGTGCCTTTATCCGGGAAAAAAGAGGATAACGCCACCGCTTCACGGTCTTGGTCGCCGGAAAGCAGGAATAATTCAGTGTGCTTATCAGCGTTTTTTTGATGGCCTCCATTCCGAAAGTAGGACAACACATTGGCAAGGCCTTCCCGGTAGGTGTTTTTTACTTCAAAGTGCCCCAAACATTTTCCATCCACAGACACATAAACGGCGCCATTGAGCCCTTTAGTTTCATCATTTTCATGGTCTAGGCCCAGGAATACACGAGATCCTATTTTCCATATCCGGCCTTTTACCTTGCCTTGAATACCCAGTCCGGCTATTTCCTCATAAGTTTCAGGACTTTCTACCGGCACATCCAGGAATTTTTCGTAAATCTTACGGCTTAAGGGGTGTGAGGAATGGCGAACCAGCGAACTAATCGCCACCTTATTTGACAAGTCCAGCTTACTTCCAACAAAATTCATCTCCTGCTGTGCAACATTGGTGATCGTACCGGTCTTATCGAATACCACTGCACTGATTTCGGAGAATGTCTCCACCACACGGATATTTTTCAGGTAAAAGCGGTGGCGTCCCATAATTCGCTGGATGTTCCCAAGCGTAAAGGGTATGGAAAGCGCAACATTACACGGACAAGCTACGATCATGACAGCCGTAAACGCATTAACTGCCGTCACCACATCCCCACGGATTCCCCACCAATACATCACAGCACCGCCTCCGAATGCCAGAATCAAATAGGTAAAATACCTTCCTGCCGCATCTGCCAAACGGGTTACCTGACCTTTAGTATTGGTCTTGAATGCTTCATTATTCCACAATTTAGTGAGATGACTTTGTGCCACCCGTCGGGTTAAGGCAATCTCGATGCGCTCGCCGGTTTGTTTACCACCTGCAAAAATACGTTCGCCGTTATGCACCCTTACCGGTTCAGATTCCCCGGTTACGAAACTATAATCCACTTGTGCAGTGCCTTTTAATAAAATACCGTCAGCCGGTATCACCTCCTGACTACGAACCAGAATGATATCTCCCGGAACCAACCGGCTTACCGGAACCGTAGTTTCTGCATCTCCGTTTCGAACGGTGGCTGCCACCGGGAAATAGGATTTATAATCACGCTCAAACGATAATTGGTGCCAAACGTGTTGTTGGAACCACTTTCCAATCAGCATCAAAAAGGTAAGCCCGGCAAAGGAGTCCAGGTATCCTGCGCCGGTGTTTGTCAGTATTTCATACACACTGCGCCCGAAAAGGGAAATAAACGCCAGACATAGCGGCACATCGATATTCAATTGCCGGTTACGCAACCCTTGCCAGGCAGAAATAAAGTAATCCCGTTCACTATACAGTAAAACCGGTAGCGAAATCAACAAACTCAGATAACCAAACACCTGTGAAAACCAGGGATCCTGTTCTCTGCTCATTCCCACATACTCCGGGAAACTAAACAGCATCACATTCCCAAAAGCAAAGCCTGCCACTGCCAGTTGATAGGCCAGTCTTCGACTCATAGCAGGCGGTTTTTGGCCGTCCACATCACCCAGATTTATATCAGGCTCATACCCAATGGAAGTAAGCAAAGTTGCCAGTTTTCGCAGTGAGGTTTGCTCAGGGTTAAATTGAATGGTTGCGGTTTTTTTTAAAAAATTCACCCTGGAATGGAGTACTCCAGTATCTAGTTTGTACAGATTCTCCAACAACCAAATACAAGATACACAGTGCATATTCGGCAGGTAAAAAGTTACCTGAGCGGTTTGTGCACTATCAAATTCCAACAACTTTTCCCGAATTTCAGGATCATCCAGGTAAGCATAGTTCTTGGAAACCTTCTGGCTTTTCAGGCTTTGACCAGCGTTTGTATCCAGGTCATAATATTCACACAGATTATGGGTATTCAAAATCTCATACACCATCTGGCAACCATTACAGCAGAAATATTTATGATCTATCTGAAGCCGATCATCCGGGCATGTTTCATGACAATGAAAACATTGCAAGGTGCCGGGCTTGGGATTTTTTGGCTGAAGCAAAACAGATGGTGAAGACATAGTGCCAGAAATTTATGAGCACAAAAGTCCGGTGATAAGCACCTGCAGGAAGTGACCTGCATCAGAGTATAGGGTGATGCTGATCACCAATCCCTTGTTTGATACGGTCCAAAATCAGGCTTGTGAATGATCAGGGTCATAGCTTTGGCAGAAAAATAACACCCAACTTTGCATCGTACAAAACAACTCGCTCATGCAATTAGAACTTTCTTCAAACAAAACAATAGGGAGTTTGCAAACGGAATTCTCAACTTCTTTTCCAGGGTTGAAGATTGTCTTTTTTAGCAAACCTCATGGCGAACATAAAGGTAGTGCTGCCAAGTTTCTGATACAGGATAAAAACCTGACGCTCGGACAACTTTCTCCTGATATAAAATCGGGGTCTATTCAGGTATTCCCGGAACTTGTGGTTTGGCAGTTGGAAAAACAATTTGAGGAGGGCTTTGGCCTTCATGTTCAGGTGTTTAGAAAATCAGGCAGAACCTGGTTGGAAACATCTGTTACCGATGATCTTACCCTTGCAGAACAACAGGCTAAGGTTGCTGCCAGTGAAAGCATGCATCAGGAGTTTGTAGATCCGATGGATTATCGTGAACAAGATTAAACTCAGGCTCATGAAAACCATACTTGTTCCAACTGATTTTTCCAAATGCGCAAATAATGCCATGATGTACGCATTGGAAATTGCCTCCAGAAGGGGGCAGTCCGTAACCGCTTTATATGTGGTTTACCCCAATGAGGGTGTGGACAATAATATGTACGATGCCTTCTTTGTAGACAACTACGTTCAGCAGCGCTTGGATGGCATGAAAAACTGGGTAAAGAAGTTTACCCGCAGCCCTCATTTGAGCAAAGTAAAGGTGCAACTGGAATGCCGGATCGGATTCCCGGTAAGTACCATTACACAAACCGCCAAAGAATTAAATGCGGGCATGATTGTAATGGGTACCACAGGCGCCAGTGGCCTGAAAGGGGTGCTTTTGGGTAGTGTAGCGGGTGGAGTGGTAAGTGCCAGTAAGTTGCCGGTTTATGTCATTCCGCCACAAGCTGTTTTTCGCAATAATGCACGATTCGCGTTCGCTACAGATTTCAGGTTTACGCTTGGAAAAGAGGCTATTCAAATCCTTCGCGATATGTTGAATATCCAACATACAGGACTTCATGTTGTGCATGTTTTTCCGGAACCTAACGGAAAGCCGGATTTAAGGAGTCAGAAGGCCCTGAGTGATAAACTTGATACCATTCCGCACGATTTCCATTATCTCCACGATAAAAATATCGTTCGTGCCATTCAGAACTTTATGGAATCAACTGATTGTACCGGGTTGGTAGCCGTAGCACATGAGTACTCTTTATTGCACAAACTATTCTCTACCAGTATTTCCAGGTCGCTGGCACACCAAACCAAAGTTCCTATACTGGTATTACACGATGATTAAGAGCCATGATTCAGCTGGCTACGAATAAAAAAGATTGTAATTTGAGCTAGATTGTTTTTTTACCCGGCAACAGCCTTATGGTTGTGCCGGGTTTTTTATGTATCTAATGTTGGAATAGACAGTAAATCGGGTATGTTTGCCCTCAGATATTCAAGTAGCCTTTTTCTGTATGAATCAACCTTTGATTATTTGTTTTGGCGAAGTGTTGTGGGACCTGTTGCCTGGCGGCAAAATGGCCGGCGGCGCCCCCATGAATGTAGCTTATCAGATCAACAACCTCGGCATGCACTCCAGAATGATTAGTCGGGTAGGTGCTGACGATCTGGGCAAAGCATTGATCGCCTTTTTGGAGCAGAAAGGGGTCGCAACTGATTTGGTTCAAGAGGATCATCAATATCCTACCGGAACTGTAAATATTCATCTGGATGACCAGGGAATTCCCAGTTACGAAATTGTACAGCCAGCCGCCTGGGATGCCATTGAGCTAACCGAATCCATGACTGAAGCTGTTCGTGGGGCGGATGCACTGGTGTTTGGAAGTCTGGCCTGCAGGAGTGAAGCATCCCGTAACACCCTGTTGAAGTTAATTGAACTGGCGCCATTGCGGGTGTTTGATGTAAATCTGCGTGAGCCTTTCTACAGCAAATCACTCTTGGAAGAACTTCTGCCTAAAGCCAATCTGGTGAAAGTTAATGATATTGAGTTGAATATTTTATCTGAGTGGTATGGTTTTACGGGTACAGAAAAAGATCTCATGCAATCGTTAAAGGATCATTTTGGCATTGATTTACTGATCGTAACCAAAGGCGCCAATGGCGCAGCATGTCTCAGCGCGGAAGGGTATTCAGAAGTTTCCGGAATGAAAGTCCAGGTGCTTGATACCGTTGGATCAGGCGATGCTTTTTTGTCAGGGTTTTTATTTCAGCATTTTGCAGGTAAACCCAACGCAGCCTGTCTTCGCTTTGCAAATGCACTGGGGGCACTAACAGCTACCAAGGCAGGAGGAACCCCCTTTATCTCCGTAGAAGAAATCAATGCTTTGGGGTAAGCCCGATCTCTTTAAGGCATTCTTTCAGGCTTTCACGCCAGTAAGGAATATGCAAGCCAAATACAGATTTGATTTTGCGCTTATCCAACACACTAAAGGGTGGTCGTTGCGCAGGAGTTGGATATTCGCTGCTTGAAATAGGAACCACTTTGCACGACATTTTTTGGTATTCAAAAACAGCACAGGCCAGGTCATACCAACTGGCCACGCCTTCATTGGCAAAATGCCAGATGCCCGCCAACGATTGTTGCGGTACTTTTCCTTCCACGACTTGTTGATAAATCTGAAGTACACTTTGTGCCAGATCCGGCGCATAGGTGGGTGATCCAATCTGGTCCACTACTACCTTTAGGTTAGGGCGCTCTGCACCCAGCCGTAGCATGGTCTTCACAAAATTATGGCCGAACTCCGAATACACCCAGGAAGTTCTGATTACCATAGTTAAGTTGGGGTGGTATTGTAAGGCAGCTCTTTCGCCGGCGAGTTTGGTTCTGGCATAAACACCCTTGGGATGCACCGGATCTGTTTCCCGGAAAGGCAAATTGTTTTTGCTATGATACACATAATCAGTGCTGAAATGAATCAGTGGCAACTGATACTGCGCGCAAATCTGCGCCAGTTTTTTCACCCCCAACCTGTTTACTTTGTCGGCATTTGCCGGCTCGCTTTCAGCCTTGTCCACTGCCGTATATGCCGCACAATTCACTACCCAGAGCGGCTCCGTTCCGGAGGCCAAAGGAGCAATGGTTTGCTTCAATGACTTAAGTTGGGTGATATCCAACTCGGAAGCGCTTTTAAACACGAACCGTATTTGTGGATGTTGTGCCGCCACTTTTTGAAAACACTGGCCAAGCTGGCCATTTGCACCGGTAACAAGAATCATACAGAAATTTTACCCGGCAAAGGTATGCCCTCCATAGGGCAAAAAGTGAAATGAAAGCCACACAATCAGAATAAATACGCAGTTTTACGCCATCAATCCCGTTTTGGGTATATGTTACTCCATTTACCTGTTTCTCCACTACAGCAAATAACCGGGCACCCCGGCGCTGACAAAGACATTCAACTCTTTGTTAAGCGGGATGATTTATTGCATCCGGATATTCAGGGAAGCAAAGCCCGTAAGCTGGCTCCTTTGCTGGATCTGGTAAAACAGCACTTTCCGGATGGGATCATCACCTTTGGCGGGGCATTTTCCAATCATTTGCACGCAGTAGCCATTGCCGGACAGCTATTTGACATACCAACAGTGGGGATACTTCGGGGAAATTATGTTGATGTGCAAAATCCAACACTCAAAATCTGCGCAGCACATGGAATGACCTTGATCCCCTTGTCCAAAACTTTGTATGCAAGTCGCAAACAGGATCACTATCAGTATTGGAGAGAAGTATACCCAAAGGCTTACATTTTACCCGAAGGAGGCAACACCCTGGATGCGGTTTTACATTGCACCAACATTTCAGCCGAAATACTGGCTCAACTCCCACCTGAAAGCCTTAACAGACCTCTTCATATATGTACCCCGGCTGGAACAGGCTGTACAGCGGCAGGTGTTGCTGCAGGAATGCCGGCTTCGAAAGGAAGCACCTGGATTTTTCCGGTTAGTTCAGATGGGCTGGAGTTGGCAACCATCAGGCAGTTGCTTCCTGCCAACCTGTTGGAAGTACCTGATATTCGATGGGTTCCGGATTATATCTGCGGCGGATTTGCGCGATGGGATCAGAACGTCATGGATTTTGCGCGGCATTTCCACCAACAAACCGGCATTATGGCCGACCCGGTATACACGGCAAAAATGTTTTATGGGATCTATGATTTATTAAAAAAAGGTGCCTTTCAGGAAGGAAGTTGCCTTGTGGCATTGCACACAGGTGGGCAACAAGGCTGGGCAGGGTTTCAACACCGGTTTGGGCCCTTGGATTTTGTTTAATTTTTACTCCAAAAACACAGTAAAAATTTAACAAAATTCCACTCCGATTTTTGTTTCAAAAAAAACGGCTCCTTTTTTGAGTAAACGGCAGTTTGTGCTTTTTTCTGATAAAATGGAAGATTTCACGAGAATACGGTAACACTTTAGTTAAACTTTCACATTCAATAAGTTTTATCTTTTTTTCGAATCCAGTAGCATACTTAAAACAAAAACGATTAATTTTGAGCGACTTAAACTTCAGAAAAAAACTTTTACACTGTGGAAAATTAACCTGGACTTAACTTCAAAAATACCCCAATTGTTTTTTTGCCCCTGCAAAAATCTGACACAACCAACAGCTAACACCATGCTTATCAAGCATTAAACCCTCAATGCCCAACAAGCTCCATGAATGTTAATAACTCAAACCCCATGTGGATAAAGCGAATAGTTTTCCACTTTATCCACATCCCAATCCCGGGTTTTCCACAGAAAACTTGCCACACGGATTGTTTCAAAAAAGGAAATCAAGCACTTTAAACTAGGTTTGCACTCAGGTTCCCACACACCAACCTATGAACGAATCCAATAATTTCTCTCAAGGCAACCAACAAGGCGGATCCGACCGCCGTCGTCGCAATACCTCCAACCAGGAGGGGTTATCCAATTTTGTCTTTGGCAAAGTGCAACCCCAGGCCATTCCATTGGAAGAAGCAGTGTTAGGCGCCCTGATGTTGGACCGTGAGGCACTTCCTATGGTCATGGATATCCTTCGTCCGGAGAGTTTTTATCTGGAAGGACACCAGCATATCTATCGGGCGGTTATTCGATTGTTCGAGCGATCCAATCCTGTTGATTTGCTCACGGTAACCGAGGAGCTAAAAAAAGCCGGCGAGTTGGACAAGATTGGCGGCGGGTACTATCTGGTAGAACTTACCAACCGGGTGGCTTCTGCGGCCAATATTGAATATCACGCTCGTATCATTGCCCAAAAGCATATTCAAAGGGAACTCATTGGCGTAAGCACCAGAACCATCCGCGATGCCTATGAAGATACCACCGATGTATTTAACCTGCTCGATGAAGCGGAAAAAGGACTCTTTGCCATTACCCAAAACAACCTGAGTCGCTCTTATGAAAGCATGGGCACCCTGAGCAGCAAAGTGCTCAAACAGATTGAAGAACTTTCCAAAAAAGGCGACGGACTTACCGGTGTACCTACAGGTTTTACGGATCTCGACCGACTGACCTCGGGGTGGCAGCCATCGGATTTGATCATTTTGGCAGCCCGGCCGGGCAGGGGTAAAACTTCCATGGTGTTGGCTGTAGCCCTAAACGCCGCCCGCGATTTCAACAAAGGCGTGGCATTATTCTCTTTGGAGATGGCCTCTACGCAGCTGGTGCAACGTCTGATTTCCATGGAATCTGAAATTCCGGCCACCAAGTTCCGTAACGGGAAACTGGAAGACTACGAGTGGCAAATGCTGCAAAGCACCGTGGAGCGCCTGAACTCGGTGCCCATTTTTATAGACGATACGCCCGGCATCAACATTTTTGAACTTCGTGCCAAATGTCGCCGGCTCAAAATGCAGTATGATATTCAAATCATCATCATTGATTACCTGCAATTAATGACCGGCTCCACAGAAGGCAACCGGGGTGGCAACCGGGAACAGGAAATCGGCAGTATTTCCCGGGCATTGAAAGGCCTGGCTAAGGAGTTAAATGTTCCCGTAATCGCCTTGTCGCAGCTAAGTCGTGCGGTAGAGGTGAGGGGTGGAAGTAAACGCCCGCAGTTAAGTGATTTGAGGGAATCTGGATGTTTAACCGGCGACACCCTTTTGACGGATGCCGTTAGTGGAAGGAGAATAACCATCAAGGAGTTGGCAGACAGACCACAGCAGGATCCTTTTGCCTCCCTTGGCATGGACGACCATCTTAAAGTAGGGCCACAACACTTGGTTAAAGCGTTTTATTCCGGACAAAAACAGGTTTTCGAGCTTACCTTACATTCCGGAAGGCGGATCAAAGCCAGCGCTAATCATCCCTTTTTCAAAATAAACGGATGGACAGCCCTGGAGAAACTTGAAGTAGGCGATCGGATTGCAACCCCTCGAAAAATTACTATTTCAAGTCCCGCCAATCCACTGTCAAAACTGGAATTGACACTACTCGCTCATCTGATAGGCGACGGTTGTATCCTCCCGCGTTCGCCCTATCATTATACCAGCGCCGATTGGGCAAATATTGAGACCGTTAACACCAGCGCGCGCGAGCTGTTTGGCATTGAACCAAGGGTAGTTCCTCAGGGTAACTGGTGGCATACCTATCTGCCATCACCTTACCATTTAACACACGGAGTAAAGCATCCAATCACAAAATGGTATGAAAAACTGGGACTGGAACGTGTACGCTCGTTTGACAAACGACTGCCCGATGAGTTGTTTCAATGTGATGAATCACACATGGAACATTTCCTGCACCATTTGTGGGCAACTGACGGCAACATCAGTTGGAAATCAACACATAAGGATAGAAAACCTGCACTTGCCATTTATTATGGAACAACCAGCGCCATATTAGCTGAGCAAGTACAGCACCTACTGCTTCGATTGGGTATTCAATCGAGTATTAGAATTACCCGCAAAGGGAACCATCGGCCAAGTCATAATATTTGGATAGAAGGAAAAGAAAATCAGACGCTTTTCCTTAATCAGGTGGGGTGCTTTGGGGCAAGGGGTACCAAAATACCCGCCATGCAACTTGCCTTGGATGCCATTAATGGCAATCCCAACAACGATACCATTCCTAAAGAAGCCTGGCAGGGAGCTATTTGGGACGCTAAAGCAGAGGCGGGACTTTCCTGGCGGACATTATCTGCAAAACTCGAAACTGCGTACTCCGGAAGTTCACTACATCAAAGTGGAATTTCCAGAGAGCGCATGCAACGTGTTGAAGCCATATTACCAACCGAATCGGTCTCTAATCTGGCACATTCCGATATTTATTGGGATAAAATCAAATCAATTACGCCGCTTGGCGTAGAAGATGTTTATGATGCAACCGTCCTGGAGGTCCACAATTTTGTGGCAAACGATCTCATAGTTCACAACAGTATTGAACAAGATGCGGATATTGTATCCTTCATCTACAGACCGGAATATTACCAGATTCTGGAAGACGAAAATGGCCAAAGCCTGAAAGGAATTGCGGAGTTCATTGTAGCCAAGCACCGTAACGGCGCCCTGGACACCGTGAAACTCAAATTCACCGACACCTTTGCCAAATTCAGTAACCTGGACGACCCCTCATTTGCCGGTCTTCAGGATCCTCTTTCCGGTCCTTTCCAGCCCAGCGTAATCACCCGCCAATCCAGAATGAACGACGAGGATATACCGTTTTAGTGTTTTAGTGATTTTGATTTTTTGTGTTTTTTTTTTTTTTTTTTGTTTTGTTTTTTTTTGGTGGTGGAGGGGGGGGGGGGGAGGGGGGGGAGAGGAGG
>DLXL01000561.1 GCA_003448025.1 Saprospirales bacterium
GTAAAGTTGCCCCGTCCTTTAGGGTGCGGTTAATGGGTTATTCAGTAGGCAGCTTTGACACATCCATAATTCGTGCAACAGGGTACATCCGATGCGTTGGCTCATACCAGGGTGATTTTCGGTACACCCAGTCTAGTTGTAAGGAAGCATCTGCAGCGAATTCCGGCTCAGCCTTTCTCTTGGCGTCTAATTCTGCTTTTACAGAAGGATTTTCCTTTAAAAATTGAGCGGCAAGATCTTCGAACACATAAGCGGAGAAATATTCTTTTTGCATTAGGATAGGCTCAAAGAAATTCCAGGCAAACCACGAATCGGGTGCGTTTGGCTCCAGTGTTTCGATTACATAGCGGTTGGCAGTCTGATTGGTCAGGACAACCATATCCCCTTTGCTGAAGCTGCGTTTGATTTGCTTCTTCTCCAATGTCACACCATGGTGGAAATAATGACCTTCCCAACCGTTTCTGGTTTTGAAATCCTTGATAAAATAGGTTTCCGTATCAACGGTTACATCCTGGCTGAGGGGTGCCATCTTCACGCCGTTTATTTTTAACCGTTCAATCACATGCTCCCACGCAAATGGTATGATATAAGCCGCCGGTTTTTCCACCTTGATTTGTGGCACAAAATGATTGTAATAGGGGATTTTCTTTTCGTATGGGGCATTCCGGTCATACCAAAGCCGTGGCAGACCACTCACTTCTGACGGCTTGTACTTGGCTTCATACCCTTTGAAAGTAATCATGTCCTGTTTTTTCTGGTCCATGGCGTAGTCCAGCACAAACTCCGTTTTGGTGCGGGTGTTATCCCAAGCCTTTGCCCGTGCATCCCTGATCTCCGGAATGTGTTTTGCCATAAAATGAAGCACTACATCCATAAAGTGATAAGTACTCCATACCCGATCCTTAAATGGCTTAAGCATCCGGGTTTCCGGCATAAAACCAATCGTATTCCAAAGCGCGGCATAACCTGTGGAATACCGGCCATAGTCTCTAAATCCAACAATGCCAGAATCAGGGGTTTCTTTCGGAGAGTCTACATATGGAATCATTTCCCAATTGCGGGCTTTCATCTCCGCATATAGCTCAGGCAACATGGTTTGTTCCAAAAAGTCCCCCAGAGGCGCTTCCAGCTTATTATGCTGGGTAGCAATCAGCGTCATGGTATACTGATAATCAGCGCCATTACTGGTGTGATTATCCACAAAAATATCAGGCATCCAGGTGGTAAAAATCTGGTTGAAGCTGCGCGCATTTCGGGAGTCGCACTTCAGGAAATCGCGGTTAAGATCATAATTGCGTGCATTTCCCCTAAATCCATAAGCCTCCGGACCATCCTGATTCGCACGGGAAAAAGAGCCCCGGTTCAGGCATCCATCAATATTATATACGGGTATAACCACTAGCACTACATGCTCCAGCGTTTTTTGCCATTCTTTCTTTTCCAGATAATCCCGAAGTAACATGATCGTGGCGTCAATGCCTTCCGGCTCACCGGGATGTATACCGTTGTTGATCAATAAAATGCGCTTGCCAGACTTCCGAATGGCCTCCGGATCAAAAATCCCTGCCGTATTTAAAACCGCCACATGCAACGGATGGCCGCTGTCTGTACTGCCTGCCTTGCTCAAATGGAATATATCAGGATAAGCAGCTGCCATCTTTTCATAACAGGCTATGGCTTCCTGGTAGGTAAGGGTTTGGTTGGAATTAGACTCAAAAGGAATGGTAAAGTGCGCCATTTTGGGTGGATGGTTAAGGTGTCGGTTGCAGGAAAAAAAGAGGAAAAACAGGAGCAACCAAAAATACGATCTGTTCATATAAACGTTCACCGGGCAAAGGTAGCAACAAAAAAAGCGGAGACAAGGCCAAACCTTACTTGTCTCCGCTTTTGAAAGAGTCTAATAAATGTAACTACTGCTTATTCCGGATCTCCACGATCTCAACCCTCCGTTCCCTTGCGGCATCCGGGTGGTAAATGGAGTTTCTTTCATCCGAAAGGCGATCGCTTATACCGGATCTTGCGGTGGTTTCTCCAAAACTGGTTTCTGTAATTTGAAGTTGACCGGATTTCAAATAGGGACGCAAAGCTCCGTCCGACCAATGTTCAAAATGGTTACGAACACTGCTGATGCGGCGTTTTCCGAGATTCAGATTGTAGTCGGTTTCTGCTCTGGGGCTGGTAAAACCTTTGATCAAAACCTCCAGTTTTTCTCCTTTGGCAAGTTGCACTTCAATCAGTTCCGTCATTTGTCCAAGACGCTCAAATCCATTACGGACTTCCTGTTCAAAAAAATCATCAACCAATTGCTCCGCTTCCTCCGCTTTAACTCCCTTTAGCGGAGTGGAAAAGCGTTCCCGGTATTCCTGCTGACGGTCTAAGTAGGAACGAACCGTTTCCTCATAGTGCTTTTGAGTAATGGTTTTACGGGTGCGTTTATCAGGTTCGTCATTATCAAAATAAAGGGGTAATCCCTTAAAATCCTCAAATGTTGGCACACGCGGGGTTTCGATGGGCGGATCTGTTACCGGTTCAGGATCTGGTGTTTGAACCACCTGCGGAATCGTATCTTTTACTGTTGGAGTTTTTGGCTTTAGCTGAAATGAGAATATATCATGACAGATTGCCTTGGTTTTCTCATCCAGGTAATAAGCTCCGGTTCTGTTGCTGGTCAAGTAACCGTTGAGCCCATCCGGTTTGAGAAAAAAATACA
>DLXL01000253.1 GCA_003448025.1 Saprospirales bacterium
CCTGACACCAAATATTATAGTTACACCATAAAAAGATCCATTAAATTTGATAACAAATACTTTATTGGTTGCCAGGCACTGGACAATCAAACCTACATTCCTTACCCTGGCTGGTACAATGATCAGGAGAGTGCTGTTTTTTTTGTATTGGATGAAAACCTCCAGACGGATACAATCATGATCCTGCCGCCATCGTCCGGGGCGTACTTTAGAATTGAAGACCTGGCCATTGGGCCGGATTCTATTCTTTATGTATCGTTTTTGGAAAAATACCTCAAGTCAGACGTCCAGGTTCCTTATTTAGAAATCAGAAAAGTTTTGTACGGTTTTGACAAACATTATAAAAAAGTTTTTGAATGGATTGGCCCTGATCTTGACATACTAGAATCCCGAACCTGTTTGGCAAATAGTCCGGACTCAACCATTTATATGAACCATGAACACAATTATCGCTCGTACTTAATGGCGATGAAGCCGGATGGATCGGTAAAATGGGAATGTCTTCTCGATTCTACCATAGGCTGGAACCTGTATTATATACAAAGGTTAATTGTAGCAGAAAATGGTGATATTGTTGGTGCGGGAATTATAGCTTCCGTTGTGGACGAGCTTGGATGGTCTGGTTTCCTTTTCCGGGTGAACTCTCAAGGTCAATTGAAATGGAAAAAAGCCATCCGAGTGAATAAAGGCTTTGATTTAACGATTCCTGCCATTTATCCTTATGAAACAAGCTTTGAAGATTTGACTGAGCTGCCAAACGGTGATCTAATCGCCGTTGGTTATGTTCGGAAATATGTTGACAGTTCCCCGACAGGTGATCCTTACAACTTTGATATCTGGGTTGTGCGCACCAACAGTGAGGGCTGTATGTGGGATGATTGTCCTTACATTCAGGATATTGTCACCAAAGACAACTATATCCCTTTTGTAACACCACTTAACGAATGGGTGGTAGATTTCATACCACCACACGGATTTCCCAAAGAAATTCGCCGCTATACATTTTCTTCCGATTCTGTTCTCTTAGATGGAAAATACTACCACGAACTCCTATTTTCCCTGAACATGAGTGGAGGGCCATGGATATCCGAACAGGATTTTTTCAGAGAAGATAATGGAAAGATTTACCGTTGGTTAGAAAACATGCCGGAGCGCCTCGTCTACGACTTACATTTTGGTATTGGCGATTCGTTGGTCGGTATGGATTCAAACCAGGCCACTCGGTACGTGACTCAAGTGGGTTCGATTCAGTTGCAGGACGACATACCAAGGAAATTCATTGAGTTTAATAGTGGTTGCGGCCCTTCCAGATGGGTGGAAGGAATAGGAGAAATGGAGGATTTATTATATTCCGAAGTGTTTTGTTCGCTCTGGGATGGGATTCCATTAACCATTCGTTGTTTCAGTACCAATGGGCAGTTGTTGTATCAGCGTCCTGATATTAGCGGATGTTATACAAGTTCCATTCAGGAGTTGGCAATAGACAGCATTGCCGTTTTCCCGAATCCCGGGTCTGATGTTTTGTATTTTAGGACTGAAGATGCCTCCTCAATAGCAAGCCTGAAAATGTTCAACAGTACCGGAAGCCTAGTTTTAATGGTAGATAACCAAAAGACGCCAATAGATAGGGTGGATGTTTCCACTCTTCCAGCTGGGTTTTACACAGGAATGGTATATTTAGGCAATCAGCAGGTAAAAGTCTTTAAGGTTGTATTGGAAAGATGAATTTTTGGGTAATCGCAGGATTGCCGGAAGGAATGTACGGTTATGTGGTGGCAGGAATGCCGGGTTTGGACGGGAAGTTGGTGGTGGTACGATGACCTTCGGCAAACTGGATATTGTGATCAATAATGCCGGTATTACCCGGGATACCCTGATGCTGCGCATGACGGAACAACAGTGGGATGAGGTAATCCAAACCAACCTCAAATCTGTGTTCAATCTGACCAAACACGCCCTCAAACCGATGATCCGCACCGGCGGCAGTATCATCAATATGAGTTCTGTGGTAGGGGTGTTTGGCCAGCAAGGCCAGGCTAACTATGCCGCGTCCAAAGCAGGCATCATCGGTTTCTCCAAATCTATTGCCAAGGAATATGGCTCCCGCGGTATTCGGTGTAATGCCGTAGCGCCGGGCTTCATAGCCACGGAAATGACAGATGCACTGGATGAAAAAACAAAGGAAGGATATTTGTCCGCCATCCCGCTTAAGCGCCTTGGCGCAGGAGATGATGTGGCCAACACCTGCGTGTTCCTGGCTTCCGATATGGGGGCTTACATCACCGGACAGGTCATTTCTGTTTGTGGTGGGTTGAATATTTGAGGATGGAACGATGGACGATGAAATCTCCTGCCGAATGCTCTTGGTGCATAGCACCAAAACATTGGTAGCCCTTGCGCAATAGCGAAATCCCCCTGCCGCATCGCGGCAAAACCGTCGTCCATCGTGCCATCATACCATCCTCAGTGTCTCACCTGCGCAACAAAATGCTTCCGAAAAACAAAAAAGCGACATTTGACTAATTCTGGCATAAAGTGATTTTTTCTTAAAATCTGTTTGAACAATTAATGAT
>DLXL01000419.1 GCA_003448025.1 Saprospirales bacterium
TCTTTCTGGTGCCCTCCGTTTCTTACCTGCTTTTCCTCCTCGTAGGCCTTCCTTTTTTGTTGTTGTTTTTTTGGGTTTATGGGGTTTATGGGTGTTTATGTAGGTATGTAGGTGCGACCCTCGTGGTCGCCTTTCGGGTTTATGGGGGCAGAAAGGTATAACAAAACAGGCAGTTACCGGTTTGGGTACTGCCTGTTTTATTTGGATAAGTGGATCAAACTGTAGTCCGTCCACTGAAGGTTATATGCCGCTTAACGGATAAACAATAATTCGCGGTATTTTACCAATGGCCAATGTTGGTCGTCAACGATAGACTCCAGATCGTCTACAGCACCACGGATAGCTTCCATTTGAGGTTTTACCTCATGGCAGAAAATACCTGCTTCTTCGCGAATATTGGTGGCGTGATGTGCACGTTCGTAGGCTTCATGCAATTTTTTCAAACCGGCCTGAACTGCTTCCACATCGGATATCACGCGTTTCAGCAGATCAATCTGTACGCGGGCACTTTGTACCATATCAATAGCGCGCAAAGCGGAAATGTTGTTAGCCAGTTCCGTTTGGTAACGCAACACAGCAGGAAGAATTTGTGTGACCACAATCTCTTCGAGCGTTTTCGCTTCGATATCCAGCTTAGTGCAGTAGCTGTGGAGTTGAACATTAAAAAACGCATCCAGCTCTAATTTGCCCATTACACCTGATTTGCTGTAGAAATCCTGAGCCAGTTTGGTGCCTAATACATCCAATGCTTCTGGGGTGGTGGCAAAGTTATTCAAGCCGCGTTTAGCTGCCTCTTCTTTCCATTCGTCGGAGTAGTTATTACCTTCAAAACAAATGGCTTTTGATTTGCGGATATAGCCTTTCAAAACGGTCAGAATGGCCTCATCCTGTCCTGTTCCTTTAGCCATCAGTTTATCTACATCGCTCTTAAATTCCATCAACTGCAAGCCCATCATGCCATTCATAACAGCCATTGGACCTGCGCAGTTCTGACTACTGCCAACGGCACGAATTTCAAATTTGTTTCCTGTAAAAGCAAACGGAGAAGTACGGTTCCGGTCTGTGTTGTCCATTTCCAGATTCGGCAGTTTGGAAATGAGATCAAGTGCCCGCTTTACTTCCTTTCCGTCGGTGTTTTTCCCTTTAGCAATCTGATCCAACAGTTTGGTCATGGCATCGCCTATAAACACGGAAATAATGGCCGGTGGTGCTTCATTCGCGCCCAGGCGGTGATCGTTACCTGCATGTGCAATGCTTGCGCGAAGAATATCTGCATATTTGTGTACCGCTGCAATCGTGTTCACAAAAAAGGTAAGGAACCGTAAATTGGTACCAGGATTTTTCCCTGGAGAAAGCAGGTTTACCCCTGTATTGGTGCCCAGGCTCCAGTTGTTGTGCTTCCCGGAACCGTTTACACCTGCAAATGGCTTCTCATGTAAAAGTACACGCAGTTTGTGCCTGCGGGCTACGCGCTCCATAAGATCCATAAGCAGCTGATTATGGTCTACTGCCACGTTAATTTCTTCGAAAATCGGCGCAACTTCATACTGGCTTGGCGCAACCTCATTGTGACGGGTACGTACCGGAATGCCAAGTTTATGACTTTCTGTTTCCAGATCGCGCATGAAGGCATACACACGCTCCGGAATTGATCCGAAGTAGTGGTCTTCCAGCTGCTGATGTTTAGCTGCCGGACGGCCAATCAGTGTACGACCCGTCATTGCCAGGTCCGGACGAGCATTGAACAAGGCGTCATCTACCACAAAATATTCCTGTTCCCACCCCAAAGTAGCAGATGTTTTGGTTACCTCTTTGTCAAACATTTGCGCAACCGGAATGGTTGCCTTGTCCAGAAATGACTGAGAGCGTAACAAGGGCAGTTTATAATCCTGGGCTTCGCCACCATACGTTACAAAAATGGTAGGGATGCAAAGCGTTTTACCATCGCCAACAGCCATAATAAATGCAGGGCTGGAGGGATCCCATACAGTATAGCCGCGCGCTTCAAAGGTGCTGCGCATACCGCCTGAAGGGAAGGAAGAACCATCAGGCTCCTGTTGTACCAATGCAGAACCGGCAAACTCCTCAATCACCCGTCCATCATGCGTGAGGGTGAAGAAAGAATCGTGCTTTTCAGCTGTTTTGCCGGTTAATGGCTGAAACCAGTGTGCAAAGTGGGTACAATTGTGCGATTCTGCCCACTGCTTCATACCCATTGCAACTATGTCGGCGATATCGCGGGTCAATTTTTGACCATTTTGGACAGCTGCTTTTACGGTCAAGTAAGCGTTTTCCGGCAAATGAGCGCGCATGGCTTCATCATTAAAGACATTGACGCCAAAGTAGGAAGCAATATTTTCAGATGCTCCATCCGGCAATTCAATGGGAAAGGGTTCTACCCGGTTTTCCATTGCCTGGAGTGCATTAAAACGAGTGAGGGACATTATATGTGAGATGTATGGTGAACGAAATGGTGAATTTTTAAAAAAAAACTTTTATCTGAATCGAATCCATTCAGATGATCAACCAAGGATTAACAACATTAAAAACCGAAAAGCTAAAAGCACGAAAACCAGGGAACGCCCCGTTGTCGAACATCAGCAAAGAAAAATGAAAGTGGATGAAGGGCCTTAAGGCTAGGGCGGCTGCTCCAATTGCCGATCGGGGTCGACAGCCAAATGGTGGTGTACTGGGAGCAACGCTGAAAAAGCGACATTGTCTTCTTGGGCAAAAACGCTTTTGAAAGCGCAAAGTTAGGCTTTTTTTTTGCTTAATTAAGAATTTGTAAAATTTTGCCCAAGGTTAACAAGTTTATATTTCAGAATCATAAGTAAAAATCAGGCAAAACATCCAAATAAAAATATAAAAACAAGAAAATGTACGTATTTTATTTCAACACCAACCTTTTTTCACCTTATAAGCACCCAGTAAATTTTTCATGCCATTTGTTAGGGTTGGGGTGTTTGAGTGTTTAAGTGTTTGAGTGTTTAAGTGTTTAAGTTGGCGTTCGGCTGGGGATTGGAATGGGGTTAA
>DLXL01000055.1 GCA_003448025.1 Saprospirales bacterium
AATCCTTCCCGGAATATCATTCCGGGATACATAACCCCCATACACCCCCATCAACCCCCATAAACCCTCATACACCTCAAAACTCCCATAAACCTCACAATCCCTCCACCTTCATCCCTCCCGGCCACTCTATTCCGGCGGCTTCTTCTTCGCTCACTTTCCAGATCTGGGCTTTGAAACGGAGCAGTGTGTTTTTTGTTTCGCTTTTCCGAATCGCTATTTCTATGCTGCCGCGGTCTTCGAAGACTTGTTGAAGCACTTCCAGGTCGAGTTTTTTGATCGCATTCATAATATCGGGCATAAGGGCATAGTCGAAATCCAGCAGGAAGTGATCTTTTACCAGGCATTCTTTGATTTCTGCGTGGCGCAGCGCTTCTGCAGTAGCCTCCCGGTAGGCCTGGATCAGGCCGGAGGCCCCGAGCAGGGTGCCGCCAAAGTAGCGCACCACAAC
The DNA here is from genome assembly GCA_003448025.1 of Saprospirales bacterium. GTDB lineage: Bacteria > Bacteroidota > Bacteroidia > Chitinophagales > Saprospiraceae > M3007. The sequence goes on from DLXL01000055.1 coordinate 452, forward strand.
AACCACTACATCGGTAAGTTGAAAAGTATCAATCTGCCCCAGCATTGGGCGTCCGGCCGTTCCGCTTGGCTCACCATCGTCGTTGGCCCTGAACCGGCTGCCATCAGGACCCAATCGCCAGGCAAAGCAATGATGGTTGGCTTTGAAATGCTCTTTTCGGAGCACTTCCACATGTGCCAGAGCTTCCGCTTCCGTCCGTACAGGCCAGGCAAAAGCAAGGAATTTACTGCCCCGATCTTTGAATTCTCCGGTGCTGGCTGCGGCAATGGTACGGTAGGCGTCGGTCATGAACTCAGAACTTTTTGGGGAATTATTTTTGATTCACAAGTGGACAGAGGTTGTTTTGATCCGGTTAAACGACCTGAATTTATGGTCCGGGTCTTTACTGCAGGGCATTTTTTGGCTACATATTGGAGCACAAAGGTACTAGTCATTAGGCAAGCATCCTTCATCCTGAAATGTAAAACACTAACTTTGCTTACAGCCTGGAACATTTGAATAGTTGGTCTTGACGCCCGTTGGTTGCCATTCTTTGGAATTTCAAATATGTGCCCAGAGCAGATTAACTTTTTATTGCGCAAATGCCAAGGAATAAGACCCTAATTTTGCCTTCATTTTTGACCAAAATTGGAATTTTCCACACATGAAAAAACTCCTGCTCATTGCATTCCTGATGCCAGCCTCCTTGTGGGCATTTCAGAAAACCAACACCGCAAAACCTGCTCCGGCGGGAGCAAAAGCCCCCGCCAACAATGTAACACTTAGTTGCAGGCTGTATGGTACCAACAGCAGTGCCGATAAAATCTACTTGTATGAAAACATTGGCCTGGCTAAAAAAGTAGTAGCCAGTGCCGGCAAAAGCGGCGCCGATAGCGCTTATGTGTTGACCATCCCAGCCGGTCCGGCACGATTTTACAGCGTAGGAGCTAACGAACAATCTACTGCCAGGATTATTCTTGGAGAAGAAAAACAGGTGACCCTTTGGGGGAATACTCAATTCATGCACAAGGCGCGTACGGTGAACTCACCGGCTAATAAAGCCCTGGAAACCATGCAGGAGCGGATCAGCCAGTTTTCCGCAGAAAGCACCCAAATTCGCGCTCAATTCAATGCCTCCACCGGTAATAAGCGCAAAACCATGGAGGAGAGCGTTGCCCAACTCGGCTTGCGCAAACAAAAATTTCTGGATTCGCTCAAAACCGCCAATCCACTACTATGGCGTTCAGCAAGCCTTCAACTTACACCGGATTATGCCGGTCAGGGAGGTTCTGAATCTGAATTCTATGCCAAAGAATGGTTCAGGTATGCCAATTTAAGCGACAAAACTTTTGAAACGATCCCGGATGTGTTCACCGCTTTTGAATCATTCGTGTTGCAGCAAATTCAAATGGGGGTAGCACATGAGAAAGCGGTGCAAAATGCTGAATCACAATTAGCCAATATCCCTGCAGAAAGCACGGCCCGCAGAGTAGCCCAAGGCGGTATCGTTTCTGCCATGAAAGCCACCAACAGCCCACAATACGCCATGGTGGCTAAAAAATACATTGATACCTATCGCAAACAAGACCTGGGAGAAATTCCGTCGCTTGATAGTGAAGTGAAAAAAGCATCCACTTTCCTGACCGGTTTTGAAGCGCCTGATCTTGCGGGTATGACCCCCGACAGCAGTCAGTTCTCCCTTAAGCAACTGCGCGGTAAGATCGTTTTGATTGACTTCTGGGCCAGCTGGTGCGGGCCATGCCGCAAGGAAAACCCGAATGTGATTGCTAACTACAATAAATACCACGAAAAAGGCTTTGACATCCTCGGTGTAAGCCTCGACCGTGAGATTAATTCATGGCGCAATGCCATTAAACAGGATGGCTTGCCCTGGCACCATATTTCAGACCTGAAAGGTTGGCAGAGTTCCCATGCAGCTTTGTATTCTGTAACCTCCATTCCTCAAACACTGTTGCTGGATCGTCAGGGTAACATCATTGCCCGAAACCTGCGCGGTGATCAACTGGGCGCTAAGCTTAAGGAGTTATTTGGAGAGTAAGCGGAAGCACCTTTCATGAAAACCAACCGTACCCCGCTGTATTTTGTACTGGCCGCCCTTCTCCTAATCGGGGCTATGTTCTACTATGTTCATGAGTCGAACAAGCCAAAATTCGATTGGGAGGAGGGCAGCTGGAAGAAAAAGGGGTACGATGAAAAAAGCGATCAGCCTTACGGGACGCAAATCCTGCACAAACTTCTGGAAGGTTATTTTACAGGTAAAACCCTGAAGGATATTGAAAAAGATCCGGGTAAAGAATTGCCTTTGGATTCCACTAACACAGGGCAGAACTATGTGTTTGTTGGAGAAGCCATGTTCATGGATTCTGTTGCCACCAGGCGATTACTGGATTTTGTAGCATTGGGAAATACTGCGCTTATTGCCAGCAAAACCATCCCTTTCGACCTCATGACTTTTGTCTATTTTGACGAATGTGAGGAGGCGCCATGGTCGGATTACGGGATGTTTGAAGACACCCTGGCCTTGCTATCGCTACGTACACCGGCCTTACCCGACAGCACAACCAGGTATTTCTTTGCACAGCGTAATGAGTCCAAACCGTATTCCTGGCATTATATAGAATACTATCAATTTTGCGACTCCCTACCGCATCACCCACTTGGATATCTGAATAAGGACTGGATCAATTTTGCCGAATTCCCACATGGCAAGGGTCGGTTTTTGCTGCACACCAACCCCATCGTATTTTCCAATTTCAGTTTGTTGCGCCCGGAAACCCGCCCATACCTGGCCGGGGTGTTATCGCATCTGTCGGAGGGCAACATTTACTGGGATGCAGCCAGTCGTGTTCCGGAAGCGGTAGGACGCAAGCGCAATGGCAGTATGTTTGGCAACCGGAGTTTGGCTGAGGAGCATCCGCTGAGCTATATTCTTAAACAACCGGCCCTGGCCTGGACCTGGTACCTTATTGCCTCCATGGCGCTTTGCTGGTTGATTTTCAGAGCAAAACGGCGTCAACGAGTCATTCCGATATTGGCAAAAAATGAAAACTCCTCCTACGAGTTCATCAGCACCATTGCCCATTTACATTTTCGGGAAAAGAACTTCAAAGGGCTATCAGCTCAAGGAATGCACCAGTTTTTAGCTCAATTACGCGAGCGCTATGGACTGGTAGCCCCTATGGACCCGGAAACTGCGCTCCCGAGAACGGACGAGGTGTTTTTTCAAAAACTTGCAGCACTCTCCCTGGTGCCTGAACAGGAAGCCCGCCGCGTATTTGGGTTGCACGCCAATACCGTTCAATA
>DLXL01000034.1:0-2311 GCA_003448025.1 Saprospirales bacterium
CATATCCACTGGTTCTGTTTCGGAATAAGGTATTCATCGGGCCATTTAGTCCGTGGGCGCCATCCGGCCTGATGTTTTTACAGATATTTCCCTCAAAGAGATTATAGGAAGGGTAATTTCCATGAATAGCAATTTCTCCGGCGCCATCATTCGGAAACTCTTCCCAAAATGGTTCCGTGGAAAAATTGTAAGCCAAAACATTCCCGTTAGCGCCACTTTGGAGCAGCATGGAATGGCGCAGATGCCGGAATATGTTGTTTTGCACCCTGTTGTCAGAAGCGGTGTATTGTAATACTACACCATACCCTTGTCCGCCTCCGCCATATGCGAACGCATCGTGCATGTAACAGCCATAAATCTCGCATTGTGCACTGGCATTGAGGGTAAAATGCCCAAAATTGCATTGTTCGCTTTCAACACCGGAAATCCAGCACCGTAAGGCATATTCTAAAGAAAGGTTAGAGGTGAAGGGTACTTCGCCATCCAGTCGTTTTAAAAAGATACATTCCACTCCGGCATCTTTAACCGGGTGTATTTTTCGCAACCTGGGATTTTGATCAATGGTTGCTGACAGGCGCAAAAGGTGGTTAAGTTTGACTAGATCCGCTTCGGACTCTTTGATGATAAATAATTGACCTGCTGATCCAAGCGCCCAGCTTGAGTAAATCACCAGGCTGTCATTCCATTCCAGGTTGACAAAATCTCCTGGTTTTAAGTCTGACTGAATGTACAGTAAAGAATCACCTGCAGCACAGGGTTCAAGCAGCGGGATGGCCTGATTTGCGTCCTCTATTTGACCCTGAAATGCTATACAATGTCTGGAAGCACCGCCAAGGTCAAAATAAAAACGGGTCTGCTCAGCTCCGGCTCCTCGCAGAATCAGGCTGTCTCGCATGGATAAGGTGTTATAGAAGAGGTATTTACCCGGCGGGAAATCAATAATCCCCGGGGCGCCTTCCAAAGACGCAAGCGCCTGGATAAAAGGTTCGTCGTTTAACGTCAGACTATCGCCTTTGCCTCCAAAATCCAGAATATTTCGTATCACTGCATAAAGAGGAGGTGGCGCTGATAATCCTGCATTTTGCCAATCGGTTCTTCGTTCGGGTGGAATGCTTTGGGCAAAGAGGAATACCGGAGATAGCCAAAAGAACAGTAATCTTGCAGCGAATTTGATCATGCTGTTGCCTTTAAGGCAGAAAAGTAACAGTTTTTGAATTCTTTAACGGTTGGTTGAGCAACTTGAGTCCTTAACCTTCGTTAAAACAAGTATTCAGTCCAAACAAATCGAACAAGTTCCATTGTATATGAGCAAGCAAATGTTGTCTTTGATAACCCTGTTATTCTTTAATATCTGTTTGTGGGCCCAACCACAACAGGCTCCTGAACAAAGTGATCCGGCGGCTAAAAAGATTCTTGACAAAATCCGGAAAAAGTATGACGCCTATAAAACCATAGATGCGGCTTTTTCCCTAACAATTGAAGTGCCTGGACAGCCAAAGGATGTTCAAAAGGGAAACATTGCCCAGGATGGTAAAAAATTCCGGTTGGAGATGAGTGATCAAACAGTTGTAAGCGATGGGGTAACCACCTGGGCTTATCAAAAAAAGAGTAATGAGGTTCAAATCAATGATGCAGATCCCAAGGATGCAAACTCTTTGATGAGTCCGAAAGAACTCTTATCGCGCTATCAGAAAGGCGATTTTCTTTATGCCATATCTGATAAAGTGACGGAAGCCGGTAAGCTCCTTACCCTGATAGAATTCAAACCCAAAGACCGTAACTCGGAATACTCAAAACTTCGAATTGCCATAGATGAGAAGGCGGGAGTCATTCAAAGTGTAAAGGGATTCGCCAAGGATGGATCCCGTTACACGTTTGTCATTACCCGCATTACTCCAAACAAGTCTTTGCCTGCTGCCCAATTCACCTTTGATGCAAAGCAATACAAGGGGATAAGGGTGGAGGATCTGAGGCTTTAATACGGATGGTCCTTTAAAAACAAAAGTCACATGGGAGAGCATCTCCTTTGTGACTTTTGTTTTTTAGGCACCAAATTACCCAGGGTTTTTCGCTCTTTAAACAAAGACATAGTACACAAGAGCCATCAGGGCTACTGTGACCAGCACAATGAGAATGAGAAAATTGCGGTTGCTTTCACGGTCTTTTGCCGAGGTTTTTTCACGTGAAAACTTTTGTTTGATCGACATATGAAACAAGTTTAGGTATGAATGAAACTGTATTCATTTGTGGAAGCAGATCAATGGGCTTCAACAGGACAAATTTAAAAAAAGTAGCCCGAAACATTCATCTT
>DLXL01000034.1:2471-4033 GCA_003448025.1 Saprospirales bacterium
ATATGTCAGGCACTCAAATTAGACAGGATCCATTTAAGCAAGCCCTTTATCTTTGAACACTTTGTTTAGCCATCGCAACATGACAAACAAAGCGAGGGTGGCCAAAGACAGCATCATAAAGTTAACCCAAAAGAAATTAGCTTTATTGTCGTAGCGATCCCACATGGTGGCTAATACACCACTTAGCTTGTTGCCCAGTGAAGTGGCCAACTGCCAGCCACCCATCATTAAGCCGGTGATATGTCGGGGCGCCATTTTTGACACCATGGACAGCCCCATCGGGCTCAGGAATAATTCCCCAACCGTAATGACCCCATAAGTGAGGATGATCCACCATGCGGATGCTTTTTCCATGCCGTTGTGGCAGGCATAAACAGCCAGAACCGTTACCAGCGTGCTAAGAGCCGAGATAAATAATCCCCATCCAATTTTGGCGGGAGTGGTTGGCTCTTTGCCTCTTTTTCGCAGATAGGTGAAAAACCAAATGACTAAAGGAGTCAATATCACCACAAAAAAGGGATTTACCGACTGGTAAATTTCGGTGGAAACGAGGTTTACTTTTTCTCCGGCAGCCGGTCGTTCCGCTTCCGGGATATTATTAAAATAAGGATTGAAGGTTGAAATCTTAACTGGTTTACCATCCTCTCCCTGTGTGGTTCGGAACTGGTTGTCATATTTGGGATAGGATGCAGAATCCATGCTTACCACCTGTGCCATTTTAAGTGCTTCAGCTGGCTTGGCAATCAAAGCTGGCATTTCGCGATCCGTGTAAAATTCCGCCCAGGTGGTCAGTGCAGTGCCATTTTGCTTGAAAATTGCCCAAAAAATAATGACCACAGCATAAATAGACAATAGTACTTTAATGCGGGGTTTGTCTTCCTCGGAAGATTTCAAATAGGTCCACAGATAGAAAGCAATCACCGGAATACTTCCAAACAGGAAGGCATCGGTAGAATCGGTTCCAAAGATATTTCCAGGCACCATCCAGCCTGCAATCCCGGTTACGATGGCTGGAAGCAAAACAGACGATAACATTTGACCTACTCCCATCTCCCCGGCAACCGCTGGCTGACGCACATCAGCATGCGCATAGTGCCGGGAGCCCATCACGAAAACAATGACACCAAGAAACATACCAATGCCGGCTGCCGCAAAAGCTGCCCCCCAGCCAATATTATGGCGTAACCAGGCTGCGAAGAAATTACAGATGAAGGCGCCAATATTGATACCCATGTAAAAGATATTGTAGCCGGTATCCTTGAGTACCTTATACTTATCCTCGTTGTACAGATTCCCAAGCAAAACAGAGATATTTGGCTTGAAAAAACCATTACCAAGGATCATCACAAACAGGGAACCATAAAAGGTGGCCATGCTGTTAGAAACGGCCAGCATCAGATATCCAACCCCCATGAGTACGCCACCTAAAATGATACTATTGCGGTATCCTAACAACTTATCTGCCAACAGACCTCCCATGAAAGGTGTGATGTATACCAGGGCTATAAAAGTACCGAATATATCGGATGCCTCTGATCGTGGCATGGCCAAACCTCCAAGTT
>DLXL01000516.1:0-1465 GCA_003448025.1 Saprospirales bacterium
ATTTTTTTTTTTTTCTTTTTTTTTTTTTCTTTATTTTTTTGTCACAGCGTCTACCCTCCAAGCCGTTAATCCATTTCCAGATCAATATCCACCTGTTCGTGCCAGGGCAGACCGTCTTTGTTGAGACGATCCATGAACGGATCCGGATCCATTTCTTCCACGTTGAATACGCCTTTGCCGGCCCATTTTCCTTCCAGGATCATGCGGGCGCCAATCATAGCCGGAACACCGGTGGTGTAGCTCACCGCCTGGGTGCCGGTTTCTTTGTAGGCATCCACGTGTGAACAGTTGTTCCAAACGTAGTAAGTGCGCTCTTTGCCGTCTTTTACCCCTTTGATGCGGCAACCGATGCTGGTGAAGCCGGTGTAATTTTCGCCCAGCTCTTCCGGCGCCGGCAATACAGCTTTGAGGAATTCCAACGGAATGATGTCCATACCCTGGAATTTGATTGGCTCAATGCCGGCCATACCGATATTCTGGATCACGCGCAGGTGTGTGAGGTATTCCTGACCGAAAGTCATCCAGAAACGCGCCCGGCGCAGGGTCGGGAAGTTTTTCACCAGACTCTCCAGTTCTTCGTGGTAGATCAGGTAAGAACGCTTTGGACCAATTTCCGGATAGTTAATGTCTTTCCAGATCTCGTGCGGCTCGGTTTCAATCCATTTGCCGTCTTGCCAGTAGCGACCTTTTTGCGTCACTTCGCGGATATTGATTTCCGGGTTGAAGTTGGTGGCGAATGCCTTGCCGTGGTTGCCGGCGTTGGCGTCGATGATGTCGAGTTCGTGGATCTCATCGAAATAGTGCTTCGCCGCGTATTTGGTGAAAACAGAGGTTACGCCGGGGTCGAAACCGCAGCCGAGGAGCGCCATGATGCCTTTTTCGCGGAAGCGATCCTGATAAGCCCACTGCCAGGAGTATTCAAACTTGGCCTCGTCTTTAGGCTCGTAGTTAGCGGTATCCATGTAATTAACACCGGTTTCTAGGCAGGCGTCCATGAGCGGAAGATCCTGGTAAGGCAAAGCCACATTGATCAGCAAATCCGGTTTAAACTGGCGGATGAGTGCTACCGTTTCCGCCACATTATCGGCATCAACGCGTGCAGTTTCTATTTTTTTGCCACCATAAGCGGCGTGAATGGCATTGGCGATGGTATCGCATTTGGATTGGGTGCGCGAAGCGAGCATGATTTCGCTGAAAACATCGCGGTGCTGGGCGCATTTGTAGGCAACAACCCGGCCTACACCGCCTGCGCCAATGATAAGAACTCTTGACATGTAGTTAAACGATGAACGATGAACGATGGGATGGTGTGTTTCTTGAGGTCATTTATGGGTCATTTGGGGTCATTTAGGAGTCATTTGGGGTCATTTAGGAGTCATTTGGGGTCATTTAGGAGTCATTTAAAAATGATTTCTAATGACCTCAAATGACCTCAAATGACCCCAAATGACCCAAATGACTCAAA
>DLXL01000516.1:1690-4203 GCA_003448025.1 Saprospirales bacterium
GAAACTCACCGACGGTTTCATTGAAAGCGCAAAAGTAGGGAAAAACGCTGTTCGTTTTGGTGCAGTTGCAGGTTAAGTCTACATTCGCGGGCCCATTCATCCATTCATCGAGCTTTCATGGTTGGTTTTAACTTCAAATTAGTTGGTATTATTCTGTTTTTCTGGGTTCAGTACCTCTGTACTCAGGCCCAGAGTGTACTTCAAACCGGTACGGTGCGATTTTCTTTCACGAATTTGGCCACCAAAGATACAGGCAGTCAAATCATCTGTTTTAAACCGGGATTTGGGGCATCGGTAGCCATTAAAGGCAAGAGTTCTCCAGGATTTCGCTCTATTTACGATTTTACCACAGATTCTGTCTATCATTTTCTGGTAAGTAATAAGTTTATTTCCGTTCCGGCCATGAGCATTCAGCAGCAATTGGCTGCAAGTCATACCAAGTACTCGTACAAGGTTACCATTGGTAATGAAAAGAAAAAAATTCTTGGGTATGAGTGCTTTTCTTTTGTTGCTGAAGCCAGCTCCGGGAAAGACAACACGGTTATCAGAGGTTGGGCCACGAAGCAAATCCAAACCCCAATGGGTATTATCATGGATCCGGATCTGTTATCGATTGGCTTTATTCTGGAGTTTACCATTTCAGATAAAAGCGCTTCCACCAAAAAATCTTTTGCTTTTTCTGCTGATAGGCTGGCGCCTGAAGTAGACGAACGAATATTCAAATACCAGAAATAATTAATGCACTTTGACGTATGAATCCTCTTTGGCATGGCGTTTATCCCGCCCTCACCACCCCCTTTACCGAAAACGATTCGATTGATTTCCCTGTCTTTGCCCTGAACATGGAAGCCCAGCTTGCAGCAGGTGCGAGTGGCTTGATCCTGGGCGGCACCCTGGGTGAGGCCAGCAGCCTGCTCAATGAGGAAAAATACGAACTGGTGCGCTTTACGGTGGAAAATGCCGCCGGACGCGTGCCTGTGATCATGAACATTGCCGAACAAACCACCCGCGCAGCTGTGGCCGCCGCAGAAGAAGCGCAACGCTGCGGCGCCTCCGGACTCATGCTGCTGCCTCCCATGCGGTATAAGGCCGACGACCGTGAAACGCTGGCCTATTTCCGCGCAGTAGCTGATGCCACTCCGCTGCCCATCATGATCTACAACAATCCGGTAGATTACAAGATTCTGGTAACGCTGGATATGTTCGAAACCATGGCCGATTGGCCTACCATCCAGGCTGTGAAGGAAAGCACCCGCGATGTAACCAACATCACCCGTATGCTCAACCGCTTCGGAGATCGATTCAAAATTCTGTGCGGCGTAGACACTCTGGCGCTGGAATCGCTCCTGTTGGGCGCTCACGGCTGGGTGGCCGGCCTGGTAGATGCTTTCCCAAAAGAAACGATGGCCATCTACCAGCTTGCCAAAGCCGGCAAAATAGAAGAAGCCCGCCGTATCTATCAGTGGTTTATGCCCCTGCTGGAACTCGATATCCACCCCAAGCTGGTGCAATACATCAAACTTGCAGAAGTAGCCACCGGCCTCGGCACCGAACATGTGCGTGCGCCCAGACTTCCGCTGGAAGGAGAAGAACGCGCTATGGTGTGGGGAATTATTCAGGACGCGCTGGCGAGACGGCCTAGGGTGAACGATGGACGATGAACGATGAACGATGTTTTGTACTCGGGTAATTGATCCATTCAACTTTCCCGAGTGCAAAACATCGTTCATCGTCCATCGTTCATCGTAGGCCGTCTACCGTTGCACCACCAACGTCCGCTGAATCGTTTGTTGCTCGATATACAGAATTACCCAATAAATACCCGGGGTTGCCGGGGCGGTAATGCCGGTCAAATCCGAACCCTTCATCAAAAGCCGGCCAAACGAATCCAATACCTGCCAATACCCTGATTTTGGGGCCCCATCCGGGAATTCCCATTGCACCTGGCCGCCTGGTGATACAGGATTGGGCCAAAGTTTACCTGAGCTAACTACTTCCGGATCCGCTGTGGAAGAGGTTAAACAGGAGTCCTGCTGCTCATAAGCGCCTAAATCTACCCGACCAAAGCGGATACGGGGCTGCCCGTCAAAGTCTGATGTAAGACCCGCACTGTCAACCGCCGCGTTACTTCCTCTGTTGATGACGGGTGAACATGTATTGAGTCTGAAATCACCTCCCAGTGTGTCAATGAATCCTGGATAGACATTGTGGTAAACACTATCCCCGAAAACATCCATATAATTGGGGATTACGGCAGGAGAAGGTACTAACGGACTAATACTACAATATTCAAAAAGGAACCAGGATCCATTGAGAATATTTTGATTGTTGTTGTAAATCAGCCGATGATTTGACTGCGGCTCCCAAATGGCGCAATTGTAAAAATTCATTTTGTTGTAAAACTGAGCGCCTGTTTGATTAAAAGACGAATACCATCGTTTCCCGAACGGATTTGCCCCATTATTGTAAAAGGTGCAATTGGTTACTTCGGTCAGCACTTTGGTTTCTTCATG
>DLXL01000572.1:0-139 GCA_003448025.1 Saprospirales bacterium
CGGCCGTCGTCCAAGTGCTGAAGTTGCCGCTGCCAAAGCTGCGAAGGCTGCTGCACCGAAACTAACCCGCGCTGAAATCCTGGCGAAGGCCCGTGCTGCCCGTGCGGCTGCCAAACCAGCCCCGGCGCCAAAAGCTGCT
>DLXL01000572.1:370-4494 GCA_003448025.1 Saprospirales bacterium
CCCAAACGCGGCCGTCGTCCAAGTGCTGAAGTAGCAGCCGCTAAAGTTGCCAAGGCTTCCGAACCAAAACTGACGCGTGCAGAAATTCTGGCGAAGGCCCGCGCTGCCCGTGCTGCAGCAAAAGCGCCGAAAGCAGCAAAACCAGCGGTTGTAAAAGCCGAAAAACCTGCAGTAAAAGCTGCTAAGCCAGCCGCTGCAGCAAAAGCGCCGAAAGCAGCAAAACCAGCGGTTGTAAAAGCCGAAAAACCTGCAGCAAAAACTGCTAAACCAGCCGCCGCTTCTAAAGCGCCGAAAGCAGCGAAACCTGCTGCTGTAAAAGCGCCAAAGGCTGCTAAAGCTCCAGCTAAGACTTCAGCGCCTAAGAAGAAAGGCTAACCAATATCAAATCAATCAGTTATGCGAACGGCATCCGGATTTCCGGATGCCGTTTTTTATTAGATTTTCTGCGCCTCGATGGAAATCTATTGACCGCCGATCAGGATGGGAGCTGATTTGCCAGAGCCCATCACCACTACCTTGGCATTGGAAGAGGTAGCCAGCTCCCGTTGAGCCTTAATTTGTTCGTATTGCAGCAGTTTATCCGTAAGTGTGGAGGTAAGAATGCGCTGATAGTCTGCAATACCCTGCGCTTCCACCCGTTTCCGTTCGGCTTCCTGACGTTCTTTATCAAGTACAAAACGCATTTTTTGCGATTCCTGCTCAGCATTGATTTTAGATTCGATGGTTAGCTTGACGGATTCCGGCAGCGATATGTTTCTAATCAGTATGTTTTCCAGTATAATGCCTCTTACAGCAAAGTCTTTTTCTATGTTTTGAAAAATCTTCTGTTGAAACTCATCCCGCTTGGTGGAATATAAAGCAACAGCATCATAAAATACGGCATTATCGCGAATCTTGGTGCGGGCCATAGGTCGTACTATTTTATCGGTAATTACCTCGCGACCACCGATGTTTCGCAAAATATCCGGGGCTTTGTCTGGTATGATGTGATATAAAACCGACAAATCAATGATAACCTCCAAACCATCGGCGGTGAGTACCCGAATGGCGTCATCGCCCGACCTCTCTCCTTCATCATGTACAGCCGACATGGTATAATTCTGGGTACGCACATCAAATCGTTTGATTTCCACCAGGGGATTGACGAAATTTAAACCTTCTGTTAGAATACCCCCCTGAATTTGACCGAATAACGTTTTAACGCCTACCTCACCGGGTTGAATCTGTACAAAACAGGAGGAAGACAAGCCGGCTACCAGTAGGAATATCCCTAAAAAGCGGGATATTTTACCAAAGGTGGCAAGGTTAGGATTTGCTTTGGCAACGGATGCGCCTATGACAATGGCAAAAATGCCGAGGAAAAGTAAAAACATGGTTAGTTATTGGTTATTGTTTTGAAAAACTTTGATACAGGTAATAGACCGTCAGTCCCAGAATAAGAACAGGGAGGATGAGCAATCCTGTTCCTAAACCGGTGGCGTTGCCGCCCGCTATTTGAATGGTGCGCCAGGTAATAAAGGCGAAGATCAGCATGGCGAGCATTTTCATGAAACGGATCAGCCGGGTAGCCATGGTGTACTGACGTTCTGCATTTTCCGGTGTAATGTTCACCATATAGTTGAAGTTGTGCGGAAAACGGTTGAGAATCGTCATCGAACCAAATATGACTATGCTAAGCGCTGGCAAAATCCAAAGAGTCGTTTTGGAGCCGGTCTGATCCGGGTGCCCATCAGCGCCAAAATGGGTAGGAATAGTAGCCGGAAGATCGTTGTAATGGTATAGAGCCAGGCCGATCATCAGGACCAAACTCAGAAACCCCAATGCTTCCAGCACATAATCGAAAGGCTGGAGTGGAATTTGCATTTTGGGGCGGCCGGATTTCGTAAAGGCAGTCATGAGTATGAAGTTTGAATTGGGTTATGGTCTTACAGCAGATCAAATGTGCAGTACTCGACCGACCAATCCATACTTTTTTTCGAGCAAGATCCGACAGAACTCGGCAGGATGCCCTTAAAATACCTTCAATGTCTTTACTGTTCGTTTGAATTTGCCGGCGTTTCGAACACAATTTCCACGACATCTTCTACCTTCAGTCCCAGCAGTGTGGCTGCTTTGCCCATATTGACGGCTATTTCCAAAAAGCCGGCAGCATTAAACAAACAGAGTTGCTCGCCTACCGTCACATCACAATAATTGGAAGATAATTGGACAATAGGATCGTTGCGTTTGAAGTAAAGGGAAAATGGTCTGCCATGAGCCGCTTGTTCAAATACTTCACGCCGGATGTTGACCACTACATTTTCAAAATTGTCAACATGGATAACCGTTCCTCTGATTTGTGTGGGGGTAATAACAGGTTGAATACTGATACGTTCCAGCAGCGGCGCAGCATGTTCGCCAAGCAATTCAAAATCTTGTCCGGAAACCAGATACTCCACTGCATGAGCAAAAATATTTTTCACCGCAAAATGCTCTGTTGTATCAGCCGGAAGATTACGAAGGTCGGCAGGAGAAATTTGAGGAAAAAGTAAAGAAATCAAGCCATTATCCGGTGCTATAAAGAAGTGACCTTCCATGCGTGCAGCTACAAAACGGTATTCCGGCTGGTATACACAATTAACGCCAATTAGGTGAATGGTGCCTGCCGGGAATTCACGCCACACATTAGCCACCACAAAAGCAGCCCGTACAATATCAAAGGGGGCAATTTCATGCGTGATATCCACCTGTTGTAAACCCGGTACCCGGCGCAATAGCGCTCCTTTCAACGAGCCTGCGTAGAAATCCTGAGTGCCAAAGTCGGTGGTGAGGGTAACCATTGATTGATTGAACATATATGCCAAAAGGATATTCCGGCAAGTTAGGAATAAAAAGCGGAGGTTAAATTTTTAGTAAAAGAAACTCTGATTGACTTTTTTATGTTTCGGTTTGTGCCTGCAATTACTTAGTTTTGTGGGCATAAACGAACTGCTTTTTTTCAAAGGCATGGAGATATCGGTTTTTATGTGTTCCCTAACCGGTTAACTCCCGCTGCCGTTAAATTCGATCTATACAATTTGAGCGAAATCATTCTAACTATTGAGGGACTTGACCCTCTTGAGCTATTCGGCGAAAACAACGCAAAGTTAAACCTTTTGCGAAAAGCATTTCCAGATGCCACGATTACTTCGCGGGGTAACAGCCTGAAAATCACCGGAGAAAAAAAAGACTCCCAGGCTGCCAAGGGAAAATTCGAAATGATGGCCCGGTATCTGCGTGAACACAATGAGCTTCCAGTGCAAACAGTGGAAGATTTGCTGGGCGGAGAAAATCCTTTTGAAGTAAGAATACCCGTAACTGGCGATGGCTCCGGCAATAATGTCATTCTTTTTGGCAGGGATGGCCGACCCATTAAAGCCAAAACCAGGAATCAGAAATTAATGGTGGATGTGTGCGACACCAATGATATCTTGTTTGCGCTCGGACCTGCAGGTACCGGTAAAACCTATACTGCGGTGGCTTTGGCCGTGCGCGCACTGAAAAACAAGCTGGTCAAAAAAATTGTCCTCACACGCCCGGCTGTGGAAGCGGGCGAAAATCTGGGCTTCCTGCCAGGTGATCTGAAAGAAAAAGTTGATCCGTATCTGCGCCCCCTGTACGATGCGCTGGATGATATGCTTCCTATGGATAAGCTTAACTTTTTCATGGAAAACCGGGTGATCGAGATCGCACCACTCGCATTCATGCGCGGCCGTACACTCGACAACGCTTTTATCATTCTGGATGAAGCGCAAAATGCCACCCCGCTTCAGATCAAAATGTTCCTGACGCGCCTCGGCCCATCCGCCAAATGTATTATTACGGGGGATATGAGCCAGATCGACCTTCCGCATCACCAGAAAAGCGGATTGAAACAAGCCATTGAAATTCTATCCGGTGTAGACGGCATCGCTACTTTGCACCTCACAGCCGAAGATGTAGTACGCCACCGACTGGTAAAGGAAATCATTAAAGCATACGACAAACTCGATGCTGAAGAACGCGCCAAACGCGAACGCAAAAAAGCAGAAACAGCTGCCGACGGAGAACACCCGGCGGTAGACGGTGGGCGGCCTACGGTAGACGGTGGACGGTAGACGGCCTAC
>DLXL01000440.1 GCA_003448025.1 Saprospirales bacterium
AGAAGCAAATGCATTAATGGCAAACAAGACAAATGAAAGAGTGAGTAACAAATTCTTAAGGAACATATGACAGGGTTTAAATAATAATGCCTACTCTGTTAAAGGATTTTCGGCTTTTGCCTCCTACTTTTTTTAAGGATGTTCGGGCATTTCCCTGGCGGCGAAGGTGAGGAAAGCGCTTCAATTTTTTACATACTTCGCAAAAAAAATATACGTTAAATTCCCTTGGAAGAATGCTCCCAAATGTTCAGACCAACTTGTTACTTTTGCCTCACAATGCGCATTAACTACCAATTTTTTCTAATTTTCCTGGCTTTTTTTTCCATAAAGGCCTTGAATGCCCAGGCGTTCTACCGCTTTAAATCGGATTTTTCCATCAAAGAAAAAGAATCCGGCACAGACCAGGGCCGTCTGATCACAGGTTCTATATACTTCGATAAAAACCTGCACAAGACAGTGTATAATATCAGGTTCCCTGAGCCGGAGCAGTGGCTGGTTCGCGATACCTTTATGTATAGAAAAAAAGCCGACACTCTGGTATCCACACAAGTGATTCCTCCTGTCGGAGAATTTTCCATTTTTAACATGATCCTGAGCCAACAACTCACTGATTTTGGACTGGCAAAAGTGGGTTATACTCCCGGAGATGTACAACAGGATGGCAACCAGGTTATTGCGCAATGGCTGCCGCCAGAACAATTAAAATCATATGTTGGGCCAGTATCCCTGGCATCGGAACAAAAACGTCTTACGGCTGCCGCATTCTACGACAAAGACCAAAAACTGGTGTCCAAATTTTACTTTCAGGAATATTCCCTTCGGGATGGTCTTGCTATACCTGGAAAAATCTACCAGATTTATTATCGTGAATCCGGAGAATTCGTGCGGATTATGACCCTTAAAAATATCATCATCAACCAAACAGATGAAGACCATATTTATGATTTTGTGGAGCCTGCTGGCGGTTAATCTAACGGCACAGGGGCATACACTCAAGACTACTCAGCATACACTACAGCCGGACATTGCTATGCTAAGCCAGGCTTTTACGCCTCCGGCCAAACCCCGCGTTGCCGATCAGTTTAGTCTGAGCAAAGTGAACACCAATGAACTTCAAACGGTTTTGTCTGGCCTCTTCCTGGTGTATAAATCCTTTTTTTCTTCCCAGGATAATCAACGTTGCAGCTTTCATCCCTCCTGCTCGGAATTCGGTCTGGAAGCGGTAAAAAAACTTGGTGTAGTTAAAGGTGTTATCTGCACTTGTGATCGGCTCACCCGATGCAACGGATTCAGTCCGGAACAATATGAAATTGATTTCAAGATGCGGCGATTAAAAGATCCGGTTTCCTGGTAATACAAGCGTCTCATCCCCAAGCTTTTCTGCATGAAATTTCTGATCCCAGCATTTTTGTTTTTCCTGCCGGCATTGTCTGCGCAGGACTTGTATGATTATGCCCATTCGCGTGCCTATGCACGATACCTGCTTCAATCGCAGCAATATGCACTTGCTGCAGAGGAATATGAACGTTTGATTTTCCTTAAGCCTGATAATGATACGCTACGCACCGAACTACTTCGCGCGTACCGTCGGGGCAACACTCCGGAAAAGGGTCTTCAACAATGGTCTAAATGGCAGTTGGAGTCGCGCCCAAAATCACGTTTGTTATTCGGTGAATACAGCAAACTTCTGCTTCGGGGAGGATTTCCGGCAGAGGCAAGAGACCTTGCTACCCAATCCAATGTTTTTGACAGCAGCCAGATCAGACGAACCGTTTTATATGCAGATATGCTCGAACAAAAATGGAAACAGGCGAACGTTAGTCTTGCCCAAATTCCGCTTTCTGACAAACTTTCAAGACGAACAGATCTTGAAAAGCTGATTCAAAAAGGGCAAAAGCAAAAACTAAAGAAGCCATGGTTAGCAACCGCTCTGTCTGTGCCTGTACCCGGTCTTGGAAAAGTCTATTCCGGAGCATGGAAGGATGGCATCATCAGCCTGTTATTTGTCGGCGTAAACACCTGGCAGGCAGTTCGCCGGTTTGACAAGGAAGGAACGGATACCTTTTGGGGGTGGATTCACAGCGGATTTGCGTTGGGGCTTTATTCCGGCAATCTTTATGGCGCACACAAAGCCGCACGTCGTTACAATCAAAAGAAAATCAAACAATTGCAACATGAAACGGAGGCTCTTGTTTTTCCTGTGCTGGATTAGTGCTTCCGGCTGGCTGGGAGGCCAGAACCTGGAACAAACCTTGGCGTTTGCCCGGGCTCAATATGAAGCCGGAAATACCTTAACGGCACTTAAAACCTATCAGAGGGTTCTGTTCTTTGGCGGCAATGTACATCGGGATGAAAGTCAGAGCCAGTTGGCAACCTTGCATGCCAGCCTGGGCGAGTTTGATCGCGCAGCGTTTTATTACGATCTGATCTACCAGAGTGCCGGAACCGACAGTTTGCGGTATGAGGCCCTTTTTCACAAAACGGCGTCACTCATGTTGCAGCAGCAACCTAAAAAAGCGCTGCTGGAACTTCTTGCACTGCCTAAAAATCTGCCCGAACCATGGCAATCCCGAAAACGCCTATATTTAGGAGCAGCTCATTTTTCCATCCGGGAATTTGAGTTGGCCCGGCAGGATCTGCTGCCTTTATTCGGAGCAGAAGACAGCGCCCAAAAAGCCGAATTTGAAAAATTATTTCGCCACGCGGAAAGAGTGGCCCGAAAAAGCCCGAAAACAGCCCGATTGCTTAGTATGTTTTTTCCCGGCGCCGGCCAGTTTTATGCGGGCGATGTAAAAAACGGCCTGAATTCCCTATTATTGAATGGGTTGCTGGGATATTGGTTTGTAGCCACCGGAATCAATTATTCCTTCATAGATGCCGGTGCAACGGTAACACCATGGTTGTTCCGATATTACGGAGGCGGTATTCGCAAAGCCGGTGAAATCCTGGAAGCCAAACAGGAAGAGCGCCTGAAAAAAACTTTTCAAAAGGTCTTACAAACAATCGAGGTGGAACGATAGCTTGGTTTTTCTACCTTCGCTGCTGCATTTATTGGACGCGTCACTGATTTCAGATAAACAAATCAACCAACAATGGCCTCTGCATTGCCCTCTGAGAAGAAAACCATTAAATACATTGCCATTGCCGGCAATATCGGCGCCGGGAAAACCACCCTGACCGAGATGTTGGCCAAGCACTTCGGCTGGGATGTTCATTATGAAAATACTGAAAACAACCCCTATTTGTCTGATTTTTATCTCGACATGAAACGTTGGTCGTTTAACCTGCAGGTATTCTTTTTATCCAGCCGGTACCAACAGGTACTGCGCATTCTGCAAGGGAACCGCACCGTTATTCAGGACAGGACCATTTATGAAGACGCCTTCATTTTTGCTCCCAACCTGGCAGATATGGGTTTGATGGAGCGCCGCGATTTTGAAAACTACCTCACCCTATTCCAATCCATCGTTTCGCAAGTAAAAGCACCGGATCTGCTGATTTACCTCAAAGGCAGCATTCCTACCCTGGTAGAGCATATACAAATGCGCGGCCGGGATTATGAAGGCAGCATCAGCATTGATTACCTCAAGCGTCTCAACGACCGCTATGACAACTGGATCAACGGATACCGAGAAGGCAAGCTTCTGATCATTAATGTCGACAACCTCGATTTTTCCAGCAACAAGGAACATGCTGCCAAAGTACTGGAAATGGTTCAGGCAGAACTGCATGGTCTGTTTTGACCTCACCCCCTGGCCCCCTCTCCTTCAGAGAGGGGGAACTCCGTTCCCCAAAAAAGGGGCGTAGCCCCGACATTCTAGTAGCCCCGAAAATGTTAAATTATCATGGATAAAAAAATCACGATTATTTCAGGCGCATCCAGAGGGATTGGTCGCGCGGTATCGTTGCGTTTGGCGCACGAAGGTCATTTTGTGATTGTGCTTGCGCGCAATGCCGAAGAAATTGGCGAGCTGGAGCATGAAATTGACGAAGCCGGCGGCAAGGCCCTGGCCATCGCTTGCGATATCTCTGATGAGAAACAGGTGGAGGAAGCGGTGAATCAGGTAATACGCGATTTCAAACGTATCGACTGTGTGGTAAACAATGCTGGTATTGGTGTTTTTAAACACGCAGATCAATTGGAAGCCGACGATTGGGATCGGGTGATGGATATCAATGTAAAGGGGTCTTTTTTGCTGACCAAGGCTGTGCTCCCGCACATGAAAGCTGTCGGGAAGGGCCATATTTTGGGTATTGCGTCTGATGTTTCCAAACGCACATTTGCCGGAGGCAGCCTGTATACAGCCAGCAAATATGCGCAACATGCCTTTTTTGAAAGCCTCCGCCGTGAGGTGCGTTCACTGGGAATTAAAGTAAGTGTAGTATATCCGGGACTGGTGGATACCTATTTCCACGGAGAAGCCCAGGGAGAAGTCAAACAGGCAGAATACCTGCACGCTGATGATATCGCCCAGGCCGTTTCCTACATACTCAATACTCCACCGCATGTGCTGGTGGACGAGATCATGCTCCACCCGATGTGTCAGGAGTGGTAAGGGGGGATATTTAGGTCATTGGGGTCATTGGGGTCATTTAGGGTCATTTAGGGGTCATTAGGGTCATTTAGGTCATTAGGGTCATTAGGGTCATTTTATCAAAATGGGTTGTCATCCAACGTGGGTTGTCATCCAGAGCGTAGCGAAGGACCTACACAAGCC
>DLXL01000031.1:0-650 GCA_003448025.1 Saprospirales bacterium
GGTTACATTTCATGATAATGAGGTGTTTATGGTTTACCTGCGTTCCAGTTCCAGTTGTTGAACAGGTTGGTAAACGAGTGGCGTTTTTTCAATAACCACATCGCTTTTATCCAAACCAAAGGCTCGTTCATCTGATTGTCCGAGGCGTTTCAACATGAAATAGGCGTTCAGCAGCAGTCCGTCGCGCAAAGCAAACTCATTTTCTACAGACAGGAATTTTTCAATGACCACAAATTTGAAATCCGGTTCCGGATTGTACCGTGTGGAGCCATCCGGACGAATGTGCAGGTTGAGTTCCCGATTGGCCACCAGATCCTGTACGATTTTTTTGAAGTAGAGTTCCACCCGTGGTTGTACTCGGAATCCCATATTAAGGTTGATTTTGATCACTTTATCGTCCAGGATTTCCTCCACCTGGTAATTCTGGCTGAATGGATCGTCTGTGCGGTGTATGTGTACAAACCAGTACACGTCTGCTCTTTTAGGCTTTTTGGCAAAAATGGATTTTATGATTTTTTCTTCCACTTCACCAGGGTGGTTGGCCTTGGTGAGGTAAATCAGGTGGGTGGAAAACTTGTCGATGGCATCGTCGCAACTCAAATCCTGAATCAGGCTGGTGTAGTTTTTCAAGTGGACAAAACGAACAAAGT
>DLXL01000031.1:827-4879 GCA_003448025.1 Saprospirales bacterium
CATTGAACCAAACATACATACACAGAAAAATAAACAGTTCAAAAAACAGGAACATCCAGCGCTCCTTGATTTTAGCCACATTGGTAATGAAGAACGACAATTCAATGACTCCAAACAGCAGCATGATACCAATAACCAGCCATTTATTCCATTTTTTGATGTACACCAGGAAGTAAAACAACAGTATAGAGGTCATCATCATGGCCACGGTTATGGAAAATCCATAGGCTGCTTCCATATTGGTTGAATTATGGAAATACAGGATCATCAAGACGCAACCCACCCACAGAATGGTATTTACCGAGGGGATGTATATCTGGCCTTTCAGATTGGTTGGATTTTTCACCGTTACCCTGGGCCAAAAATTCATGCTCATAGCTTCTGAAATCAGGGTGTAAGATCCACTGATCAGGGCTTGTGAGGCAATGATAGCCGCAGAGGTAGCCACCAGGATGCCCGGAATCAGGAACCAATCCGGCATGATTTCAAAAAACGGATTTCGACCATTCAGTAGAGGTTCACCTTGGTGAAGCAGCCAGGCGCCCTGGCCCATATAGTTCATGATCAGGCAGATTTTCACAAAGCCCCATGAAATCCGGATATTGGGACGACCGCAGTGACCAAGGTCGGAATACAGGGCTTCGGCTCCGGTGGTACAGAGGAATACAGCACCGAGCAACCAGAAACCATGAGGGTATTGTGTGAGCAAAACATAGGCATGGTACGGATTGAGCGCACGCAGGATGTCGGGATAATGCAGTATTTGGGCAAAACCAAGCACAAAAAGCATGGAAAACCAAATGACCATCACGGGGCCGAAAGTAGCGCCCACCTTTTGGGTACCGAATCGCTGAAAGAAAAACAGCAGCGACAGAATGACAATGACGATGGGTACAGTAGGCAAATGCGGCAACACCTTTTCCAGGCCTTCCACCGCAGAAGCTACCGAGATGGGCGGAGTAATAATACCATCAGCCAGCAGCGTGGTGGCGCCCAGGATGGTGGCGATGACCATCCCGCCTTTGCCATACCTGCGCACGATGGCATACAGCGAAAAAATACCTCCTTCGCCGTGGTTGTCGGCCATGAGGGTCAGGGTAATGTATTTAAAGGTGGTTTGGAAAACCAGAGTCCAGAACACACAGGAAATACCACCATAAATGAGTTGCTCGGAAATGGTTCTTTCGCCAACAATAGCCTTCAGTACGTAGAGCGGGCTGGTGCCTATGTCGCCATAAATAATGCCGAGTGCAACCAATAGCGTACCAGCCGTCACCCGTGCGGGGACGTTCATATTCGTATTCATGATGTAAAAGTTGAGTCTTAGTTTAAGGTATCTAATAGATTGAATATTAACCCATTAGATGGAAAATGTGAGGTTTAATCAGGTATTGCCGACAAACCGGTACCCTACCCCTGATTCAGTTAGAATGAAACGGGGCTGATCTGGTTCATCTTCAATTTTTTTACGGAGTTGACCCACAAAAACCCGTGGGTATTGTGTTTGAGTAATGTATCCGGGCCCCCAAACTTCCCTGAGTATAAAGGAATGGGTGAGTACTTTCCCTTCGTTTCGGACAAACAGCGATAAGAGGGCGAATTCAGTGGAGGTTAACTTCACCGATTCGTTGTTTTTGCGCACTGTTCTGGTGGCAACATCCACGGTTAGGTTGCCAAATTCCTGTATCGGGTCCTGATCGCCGGATTGAGCTAACCGAAGGGCGGAACGGATTCTAGCCAGCAATTCACCAGGCCTGAAAGGTTTTATAAGATAATCATTGGCGCCATGATCAAGCGCCTGCACTACATCTTCTTCGCCGCTGCGCACGGTAAGTATCAGTATAGGTTGTCGAAACCATTCTCTCAGGCGGATGAGTACTGATTGGCCATCTTCGTCAGGCAAACCCAGATCGAGCAGAATCAAGTCGGGCGGGTGCATGGCGGCCATGGTAATACCTTCCTGGGCATTGGCGGCAGATTGGGTTTTGTAACCGTTGGCCTGCAGGGTAATTTCTAGCAGTTTGCGTATGGCCGATTCGTCGTCTATGATTAAAATGCAAGGCATGTCTCCGTTCATTCAATAGTTCAAAGTTGGGCGTAACAACTGACCTGTGGGTATGTTGAGTATAAATTCAACACCGCCTTCTGGTTTATTTCTTACTTCAATGGTGCCATGATTGGCTTTAATCACCCCTTTTACAATAGACAGACCGAGTCCGACACCACCAGCTTTGGATCCTGCAGGCCGGTAAAACTTCTCGAAAATACGCAACAGATCTTCTTCTTCCTTAAATCCCTGGCCATTATCCGAAATCCGAATGGTTAGCTGGTGGTTCTGATAAGCTCCGTCTACTTCAATTCTTGTGCCTGGGGGCGTATAGGTAGCTGCATTGTGCAACAAATTGTAGATAGCCTGTTCCATCAGCACAAAATCGAGTCTCATCAATGGCCAGTTGGCGGGTATTTTGACATCTAGGGTTTTATTGTCCAAATCGGGTTTTAGCCGCAAGGCAGCTGTATTGATCAACTCACCCACATCACACCAGTCCCATTTCAGGGTAAGGTGACCGGATTCCAGTCGAGATACATTCAATAGATTATCTACCAATCTGTTGAGTCGCTCGGCGCCGGTATGAATCACCTGGTTCATGGCCAGTTTATCCTGCTCGCTCCATTGCTGGTCTTTGGAAGTCAGGTTTTCAGAAGCAGCCAGGATGGTTGCTATAGGAGTGCGGAGTTCGTGTGACAGGGAATTAAACAGCGTATTGTACAGGCGAAGGGTGCTTTCCTTATCCTCCCTTCTGCGCATAATCCGGTCGTAAACCTTCATTTGATTGGTAAGAATGCCGTTCAGGAGTGCAATAATGAAATACATCAGCAACATCAGGGCATCTTCTCCGTGTCCGACGGTAAGGGTAAAATGTGGCGGAATGAAGAAAAAGTCCCATATCAGTGCACTCAGGATAGCAGCTACACTTACGGGGCCGATGCTGAAGCGCATTGCCAATATGGACACCACCATCAACAGGATCAGCGATACCGTTCTGTAACCAATCAAGTCAGTAAAAGGGAAACAAATAGCGGCTATTGCCAGTACCGTTGCCACACTCCAGCCATATTGCGACAGATTACTATGCGTTTTATGCGTAAATAACATGGTGTTGAAATGTTGGTGCAAAGGTGCAGCCCGTTTTGTAAGTGAATTATAAAAATGAATGCTTTGGATATAAAAATTTTATAAAAATTCCTGACGAGCACTCAGTTGAATCGCCGTACTTTGGTCGCTTCAAATCCGAGCCGATGCAACACCATACCCTTCCGGTAACCCGTACAGCCCATTATTACACTTTGGGTACACCTGGGCCAGACATCAGGCAGTTTTGGATCGTTTGTCACGGTTATGCCCAGTTAGCGAGTGAATTTTTGGAAAATTTTCGGTTATTAGAAAATGAAAAAACCTTTGTCGTTGCACCAGAGGGATTAAACCATTTTTACCGCAAAGGATTTGATGGCCCTATTGGCGCCAACTGGATGACCCGCCATGAGCGTTTGAGTGAGATTAGTGATTATGCCGGGTATTTGCAGGATTTATATAACCATTATGTGCCGCAATTGCCGGCAGATGTACGGATCATTTTGCTTGGATTTTCGCAAGGTACGGCAACCGTTTGCCGGTGGATGCTGGAAAAAAAGCCACAATTTCATGACCTGCTGCTTTGGGCGGGTTTGCCTCCTGAGGATCTGGATTATGCAGCGCACAAGGATTACCTGGCGAGTAAAAAATTATACTTGCTGTATGGCACACACGACCCTTTTCTTACTCCGGATCGGATGAATATGGTGCAGGAGATAGAAGATAAAAACGGCATTGATTTTGGCGAACGCCCCTTTGAGGGAGGGCATGAGATTTTGCCCGACACCCTCCGGGAGTTGTTGCTGAACCTGAATTGATTGCTACCTTTGGCGGGGATGAATCATTTAGGGTCATTTATAAGAGTCATTTAGGGGTCATTTTGAGGTCATTTAGGGTCATTTTGAGGTCATTTTGAGGT
>DLXL01000224.1:0-2619 GCA_003448025.1 Saprospirales bacterium
CTCTTGTTTATCCCTCCGCATGGAAAACAGCCGATATTGCCGCCCGAACCTGTTTCCCCTACGCAGCCCTAAGGCATGAAACATATTCTTGGAATCTCTGCATTTTACCACGATGCTGCAGCGGCTGTTGTAGCAGGAGGAAAAGTGCTGGCAGCTGCCCAGGAAGAACGATTTACACGAAAAAAACACACACCCGATTTCCCGGTTAATGCCATACAATACTGCCTGGAAGCATCCGGATTGCAGATAGACGACCTGGATGCTGTTGTTTTTTACGACAAGCCTTTGCTGAAGTTTGAACGCCTGCTGCAAACATATTATGCTTTTGCCCCCAGGGGGCTACGCTCTTTTTTGCAGTCCATGCCCGTGTGGCTGAATGAGAAGGTGTTTCTCAAAAAAGCGATATACAACGGGTTGCGTTCGGCAGGACCATACAACCAACGCCGGCTCCGCTTACTGTTTACCGAACACCACCTGGCCCACGCAGCAAGCGCCTTTTATGTTTCCCCGTTTGAACATGCCGCTACGCTGACCATAGACGGCGTTGGAGAATGGTGCACCTCCTCCATAGGCTCGGGTTCCGGCCATTCCATTACCTTGCTAAAGGAAATGACCTTCCCACATTCGGTGGGTTTGTTGTACAGCGCATTCACTTACTTTTTGGGATTTACCGTCAATTCCGGTGAATACAAATTGATGGGTTTGGCCGCTTACGGGCATTTAAATGATCCGCAGACACAAGCTTTTATTCAGACGATTAAGACCCACCTGGCAGATCTCAAACCAGACGGGTCGATCTGGTTGGATCAACGCTGGTTCAGCTACGCTACCGGACTGCGAATGGTACCCGACAAGAAATGGCAAAAGCTGTTTGGTTTCCCCAGGCGGACACCCGACGCCCCCCTGGAGCAGCACCATGGCAACCTGGCCCTGGCCATTCAAACGGTTACCGAGGAAATCGTATTCAACATGGCCTCAGAAGCGAAACGGATCACAGGAGCGGAGTATTTGTGTATGGCCGGCGGCGTAGCGCTCAATAGCGTAGCCAATGGCAAATTGATGCAAACCGGACTCTTTAAAGATATCTATATCCAGCCTGCGGCCGGCGATGCCGGCGGCGCCCTGGGCGCGGCACTGGCAGCAAGCCATCTGTACTTTGGAGAAAAAAGAGTGGTTACGCCGGAACAGGATTCCATGCAGGGAGCCTGCCTGGGCCCCTGGTTCTCCGACAAGGAGATTGAACAGGTCAACTTGCGCCATCGGGCCGTTTATACCCGATACGAAGACTCTAGTACATTGTGCAACCACATAGCTGACCATCTGGCCAATGGCCGGGTGGTGGGCTGGTTTCAGGGGCGTATGGAATTCGGCCCCCGGGCATTGGGCAACCGAAGTATCCTGGCTGATGCACGGAATCCGGAGATGCAGCAAATGCTCAACAGCAAAATCAAGTTCCGCGAAAGCTTCAGGCCATTTGCCCCGGCGGTTATGGAGGAGGATATGAAAGATTTTTTTGACCTGAATACGCCCTCTCCTTATATGCTGATGGTAGCGCCTGTACAACCCGGCCGTCAGACAGCGCCGCCCGAACAATACCACCACTTACCTTTGCGGGAAAGACTGAACACCCCCAAAAGCGATGTACCGGCCATTACACACGTTGACGGATCTGCCCGTGTGCAGACGGTAAACAAGTTGTCCAATCCCAAATTTTACGCCCTTTTACAGGCATTCAAGCAACGCACCGGCTATGGCCTGCTGGTCAATACCAGCTTCAATGTTCGGGGTGAACCGATCGTCTGCACACCACAGGATGCCTATCAATGTTTTATGGAAACAAATATGGACTGCCTCGTTATGGAAAACTATGTTTACCTGAAACAGGATCAACCGGACTGGCAAAACGCAACAAAGTGGAAACGAAACTTTCAAACAGACTGAACATATGATGGAATTCCTGACAGACCTCTGGCATTATCTCCGGGAACGCAAGAAATACTGGCTGGCGCCTGTCATGCTGGTACTGATCATACTCGGGCTTTTACTGATCATAGGAGGAGGAAGCGCCCTGGCGCCATTCATCTATTCCATATTTTGACATGAAAAACCACCACCCGCTTCAGTCCGTTCTGGCCCTTGTCGCAGGCCTGATCCTGGTATATCTGGGTACGCATTGGCCGTGGACCATCTATACAGCGCTGGCACTCGGACTGGGAGGGCTTTTATTCCCTTTCCTGGCAAAGTGGATCGATTATTTATGGATGAAACTGGCATGGGGACTAAGCCTGGTGGCGCCGAAAATACTGTTATCGCTCGTTTTCTTTTTATTGCTCACTCCGCTGGCCTGGCTGTCAAGACTATTGGGCCCGGCAAACCCTTTACAACTTAAAAACACCACGAAAAGTACCTTTAAAGAGGTGCACAAATCGTTTGAACGATCCACTTTTGAAAAGCCATGGTAAACACGTTTCTTCGGTGGGGCCAAAAGGTATTAAAAGGGATCGGGTATGCCCTTTTCCTGCTGTTATCCGTTGGCGGCATGCTGGAAGTAGCCTACCGGTATCAGTGGATCGACTTCTACGCCGGTGAACTCAAGGGACTGAACCCGGAGGCGGACCT